>CBJNAS010000051.1:0-14508 GCA_966434565.1 uncultured Phenylobacterium sp. | reverse complement strand
ACGTGCATGCCCGAGCCGTTGTCGGCGAACATCGGCTTGGCCATGAAGGTGGCCGTCTTGCCGTAGGCGTGGGCCACGTTGTGGATCACGTACTTATAGAGCTGCAGGCGGTCGGCCATGGTGATCAGCTCGGCGAACTTGAGGCCGAGCTCGTGCTGCGCCGGCGCCACCTCGTGGTGGTGCTTTTCCGGCTCCATGCCGAGCTCGCCCATCACCGACAGCATCTCGCCGCGCAGGTCCTGGGCCGAGTCGATCGGGTTCACCGGGAAGTAGCCGCCCTTCGGGCCCGGGCGGTGGCCCAGGTTGCCTTCCGGATAGGCCTTGCCGGAGCTGATCGGAAGCTCGGTGGAGTCGTAGGAGTAGCGGGTGTCGTGCGGGGCGGTGTTCCACTGCACGTCGTCGAACACGAAGAACTCGGCTTCGGGGCCGAAGAAGACGGTGTCGCCGACGCCCGCCGACTTGACGTAGTTCAGCGCCGACTTGGCGATCGAGCGCGGGTCGCGGTTGTAGGGCGTGCCCGTGTCGGGGTTCACGACGTCGCAGAACAGCGCCAGGGTGGTCTGCTGGTAGAACGGGTCGATGATCGCGCTGTTCAGGTCCGGACGCAGCTTCATGTCGGACTCGTTGATCGCCTTCCAACCGGCGATCGAGGAGCCGTCGAACATGGTGCCGTCGTTCAGGAAGTCATCGTCGACGAGGGCGATGTCGAAGGTGACGTGCTGCATCTTCCCGCGCATGTCGGTGAAGCGCACGTCGACGTACTGGACGTCCTTCTCCTTGATCAGATCCAGAATGTCTTTTGACGTGGGCATCTTTCAGGACTCCCCTTTGCAGTCTCGATAATGGTGGTTGGGTTCAGACGGCCGCCGGACCGGTCTCTCCGGTCCGGATACGCATGACGTCGAGGACGTCGGAGACGAAGATCTTGCCGTCGCCGATCCGGCCCGTGCGGGCCGCGCCGGCGATGGCTTCGAGCGCGGGCTGCAGCTGGCCGTCATCGATCACGACCTCGATCTTGATCTTGGGCAGGAAGTCCACGACATACTCAGCCCCTCGGTAGAGCTCCGTCTGCCCTTTCTGTCGGCCATAGCCCTTGGCCTCGATCACCGTCATGCCCTGGACGCCGAGCTCCTGGAGGGCTTCCTTCACTTCGTCCAGTTTGAACGGCTTGATGACGGCTTCGATCTTTTTCATGGCCTCTTAGGCGTCTTTGCGCGGACCCGCCCCGGCGGTCGCGGCCGGACGGAGCACGCCCGGACGGTCGCCGACAAGGGTGTCTGGAGCATGGGCGGGCCTGGAAGCGGCTGGAATAAGCAGGCGCCTATAAAATAGTCATTCTGAGTCCAAAATCATACCACATGCCTCCGGCCCTGCCCCGCCGCGCGCTTCAGGGTGATCGGCGACACGGGTTTTGCATCGCGTGGGCTCGATCCGGGCGCCGTGGGCCCATTTCGGCCCCGAAATGTGTTTTTGCCGGTCGAGCCTCGTTTGCCGCGTGTGATGCCGGATTGGGCGGGGTGCTGAAGTTTGCGGCGAAAGTTTGCGGCGAAACTCGGCCTTGGGACCCGGCGATAGGGGCTTTTCGTCGGCGTCGCCGGATGGCATCGGTGAGCGGTAAGGCTCGTCCTGCGAGACCTCGACGCCGGCCATGGCGGGGGATCGCCCGTCCTGGCCGATCAGAGCAGAGTTCGGAGGTTCCTTGGCGGCGCGTCAGATCCTCACCGTGGCGGAGATGGGCCGGGCCGACGCCGCCGCCATCGCCGCCGGAACGCCGGGCCCGGTGCTGATGGAGCGCGCCGGCGCAGCGGTCGCCGATGCGGTCTGCGCGCGCTTCCGGCCGCGCCCGGTGATCGTGCTCTGCGGGCCCGGAAACAACGGCGGCGACGGCTATGTGGCCGCGCGGCTGCTCAAGGCGCGCGGATGGCCGGTGGAGGTCGCCGCCCTTGCGCCGCCCGCCGCCGCCGATGCCAAGGCCGCGCGCGAGGGCTGGGACGGACCGGTCGGCGAGGTCTCCGGCGACCTGCCCGACCCGCTCTTGTTCGTGGACGCCCTGTTCGGCGCCGGCTTGACGCGCCCGCTGGAAGGCCCTGCCGCGGCGGCCGCCCAGCGCATGGCCGCCCAGCCGGAACGGGTGGTGGCGGTCGACATTCCGAGCGGACTGCCGGGGGACACGGGCAAGCCGCTCGGGCCCTGCGTCGGCTCCGCGCTGACCGTGACCTTCCATGCGAAGAAGCCGGCGCACGTGCTGGAGCCCGGCCGCAGCCGCTGCGGCGAGGTGATCGTCGCCGACATCGGCCTGGCGGACGCCGAGGCCCAGCTCTTCGAGAACACCCCCGAGCTCTGGATGCCGCGCTTCCCCTGGCCGGCGACGAGCACCCACAAGCACGCCCGCGGCCGGCTGATCGTGGTCAGCGGCGAGGCCTGGAGCACAGGGGCGGCGCGGGTCGCCGCACATGGCGGCCTGCGCATCGGCGCGGGCCTGGTGACGATCTTCTCCCCGCCCGAGGCCCTGCCGGTGAACGCCGCCCACCTCGAGGCGGTGATGCTGCGGGGATTCGACACCGACCTGGAGCTGGAGGAGGGCGCCCAGCACGTCGACGCCGCGGTGATCGGGCCGGCCGCCGGGATCAGCGAGAGCACCCTGCTCAACCTGCTGGCCCTAGCCAGGACCGGGGCGGCGCTGGTGATCGACGCCGACGCCATCACCGTCTTCGGCGACGATCCGGAGGAGCTGTTCTCGATCCTCGACCGCGACGACGTGCTGACCCCGCATCCGGGAGAGTTCGAACGGCTGTTCAAGGGCGTGCTGGCCGCAGCCCCCGAGCGAATCACGGCGGCCCGCAAGGCGGCCCAGCGGGCGGGCGCCGTGGTGCTGCTGAAGGGCCCGGACACGGTGGTCGCCGCCCCGGACGGGCGCGCGGCGGTCAATGTCAATGGAACCCCCTGGCTCGCCACCGCCGGTTCCGGCGACGTCCTGGCCGGCTTCATCGGCGGCCTGGTGGCGCAGGGCATGGAGAGCTTCGAGGCCGCCTGCGCCGCCGCCTGGATCCACGCCGAATGCGCCGAGATCCACGGGCCGGGGCTGATCTCCGAGGACCTGCCGGGGCTCGCGCCGGCGGTGCTCCGCCGGCTCTGGGAGGAGCGATAGAAAAGCGGCGCGGGATCGCTCCCGCGCCGCCTATTCTCGGAGCTGAACCCCGCCGTTAGGCCTCGGCGAAGTCCGCCGCGGCCTGGCCGGCGCCGCCTTCCAGGAGGTCGGCCGCGGCCTGTTCGGCGGCGAGACGCTCTTCCTCGAACTGGCTGGCGACGATGTTCTCGCCGCGGGCCTGGCGGTCGGCCTCGTCCTGGCTTCGGGCCACGTTGATCGACACCGTGACGGCCACTTCCGGGTGCAGCCGGACCTTCACGGCGTGCACGCCCAGGGTCTTGATCGGCTTGTCGAGCACGACCATGGCGCGCTCCACCTTGCCGCCTTCGGCGTTCACAGCCTCGGCCACATCGCGGCCGCTGACCGAGCCGTAGAGCTGACCGCTCTCGCCCGCCTGGCGGATCAGGATGTAGGACGTGCCGTCCAGCTTCTCGCCGGCGCGGCCGGCGGCTTCCTTGGCCTTGGCGTTGCGGGCTTCGATCTCCGCGCGCTGGGCCTCGAAGACCTTGAGGTTGGCCGCGTTGGCGCGCAGCGCCTTGTGGCGCGGCAGCAGGAAGTTACGGGCGTAGCCGTCCTTGACGGTGATCACGTCGCCAAGGCCGCCCCGGCCCTCGAGCCGTTCGAGCAGAATGACTTTCATCTGGCTCTCTCCCTTACTTCACGACGTAGGGGAGCAGCGCCAGGAAGCGGGCGCGCTTGATGGCCTTGGCCAGCTCACGCTGCTTCTTGGCGGAAACCGCAGTGATGCGGGACGGCACGATCTTGCCGCGCTCGGAGACGTAGCGCTGCAGCAGCTTGACGTCCTTGTAGTCGATCTTCGGGGCGTTGGCGCCGGAGAACGGGCACACCTTGCGGCGGCGGAAGAACGGGCGGCGCGCGCCGCCGGAGGCGGCCGGGGCCGGAGCCGCGGAGGTTTCTTCGCTCATGTCTGAACCCTCCCTTTCTTAGGATTGGAAGCTGTCGTCGCGCGGGCGGTCGCGGTCGCGATCGCGGCGGGCGAGGATCGGGGAGAGCTCGAGGTCGAGCTCGTCGACGCGCACGGTCATGTAGCGCAGCACGTCTTCGTTGATCGACAGCTGGCGCTCCATCTCCTTCACCGCTTCCGCGGGGGCTTCGATGGCGAGCAGGGAGTAGTGACCCTTGCGGTTCTTCCTGATCCGGTAGGTCAGGTTGCGCAGGCCCCAGTACTCGATCTTGGCGACCGAGCCGCCGCCCTGTTCGACGAGCGCCTTGAGCTGGTCGTTGAGGGCTTCGGCCTGTTGCGGCGAGATGTCCTGCCGCGAAATGACGACGTGTTCGTAGAGAGGCATTTTTCCTTCTTCCGTCCGGGAAGGCGGCGCGTCCGGCGGCGGAAGCCCGCCGGATACGATGGCTCTCTGCGCGGCGGCCGGGATGATCCCGGCCCATTCGCGTTCCGCGTGAGACCGCCTTCCGTGAAGCGCGCGCAGATAGGGGAAAAGCGGGCGGGGGGCAAGGGTTTTCGCTTCCGGGCCAGGGGTGCAGCCCTGGCTTTCGAACGCCCCCTCAGTCGCCTTTGGCGACAGCTCCCCCGCTTCGCAGGGGAGCATCTTCGCCCAGATCCTCCACCGCGCAGCGGGGGAGGTGGATCGGCGCGAAGCGCCGAGACGGAGGGGGCGTTCTACGGATGCTTCGCCCGCCAGGCCTTTACGGCCGCCAGCGTCTGGTTCACGTGGTCCGACGGGTCGAGGTTGGAATAGGCCGTCAGGATCTTTCCGTCGGGCGCGACCACGTAGGAGGTGCGGCCCGAAGCCTTCCAGGGCAGGGTCACGCCGGCCATCCGGAAGTGGGTGTCGTACTGGTCGGCGATCTTGGCGTCCGGGTCGGCGGCCACCGGGAACTTGCCGCCGCAGTGCTCCGTCTCCTTCGAGAAGTCGGCCAGCTCCGCGGTCTTGCCGGCGGTGACGCCGATGACGCTGGCGTTCTGGGCCTTGAACTGGTCGATCGCCTCGGAAAACAGGTGCGCCTCGAGGTTGCACCCCTTTGTGTGCGCCGCGGGGAAGAAATAGACCACCACCGGCCCCTTCTTGCGCGCATCCGCCAGGCTGTAGGTGAACGGCTGGCCGGCGAGGTAGGCGGGCGCGGTGAAGTCGGGGGCCTTGTCGCCCGGTTTAAGGTCCGCCCAGGCCGGGGCGGCGGCCAGGGTCGCAACCGTGGCGGCGGCGATCAGTGTGGCGCGCTTCATGGGGTTTCCTCCAGACTGTGTCGCGTGAAACCTAGCACCGCGCGCGGGCCGCAGGTGAGCCCCGCCTTGCGGCGGCTGGGCAAATTTCCTAACCCTCGCCGCTCGGATTCGACGACGCGGAGGCGCGCGCCATGACCCTCGCATTCCTCTTCCCCGGTCAGGGCAGCCAGGCCGTGGGCATGGGCCAGGACCTCGCCGAGGCCTTCGCCCCGGCGCGCGAGGTCTTCCAGGAGGTCGACGACGCGCTCGGCCAGAACCTTTTCAAGCTGATGCGCGAAGGGCCGGACGACCAGCTGACGCTGACCGAGAACGCCCAGCCGGCGCTGATGGCCGTGAGCGTCGCGGTGATGCGCGTGCTGGACCGGGAGTTCGGCGTCACGATCGACAAGGCCGCCTTCGTGGCCGGTCACAGCCTGGGCGAATATTCGGCCCTCGCCGCGGCCGGCGCGATCAGCCTGGCTGAGACCGCGCGCCTTTTGAAGCTGCGCGGCCAGGCCATGCAGCGGGCGGTTCCAGTGGGCGCGGGCGCGATGGCCTCCCTGATCGGGCCCAAGACCGACGTCGCCCTGGCCGAGGCCGCCGCCGCCGACGGCGCCGAGCTCGGCGTCTGCGTGGTCGCCAACGACAACAACGCCGGCAACGTCGTCATCTCCGGCGACAAGGCGGCCGTCGACCGCGCCATTGAAAAGGCCAAGGCGCTGGGCGCGCGCGCCATCCCGCTCAACGTCTCCGCCCCCTTCCACTGCCCGCTGATGCGGCCTGCCGCCGAGGAGATGGCCCAGGCGCTGGCAGGCGCCGCCATTTCATCGCCGCGCGCGCCGGTGGTCGCCAACGTCACCGCCCGGCCGGTTCACGATCCGGAGGAAATCCGCCGCCTGCTCGTCGAGCAGGTGACCGGCCGCGTACGCTGGCGCGAGAGCGTGCAGTGGATGGCCGGCGAGGGCGGGGTCACCCGCTTCGCCGAAGCCGGCGCGGGCAAGGTGCTGACCGGCATGACCAAGCGCCTCGCGCCCGACGCCGAAGCGCTATCGCTGAACGCCCCGGCCGATCTCGAAGCCTTCGCCCAGTCCCTCTGAACGACTCCGCCCTGAAAGATCCCGCCATGTTCGACCTCACCGGCAAGACCGCCCTCGTCACCGGCGCGACCGGCGGCATCGGCGCCGAGATCGCCCGCGCCCTGCACGCCCAGGGGGCCTTCGTCGTCCTCTCCGGCACCCGCGAGGCGGTGCTGCAGGAGCTCGCCGGCGCGCTCGGCGAGCGGACCGCGACAGCGCCGGCCAACCTCTCCGACGCCGCGGCCGTCGACGGCCTGATCGACGCGGCCGAGAGCGTGGCCGGCAAGCCGGTGGATATCCTGGTGGCCAACGCCGGCATCACCAAGGACGGGCTCCTGCTGCGCATGAAGGACGAGGACTGGGAGCAGGTGATCAAGGTCAACCTGGAGAGCTACTTCCGCCTCGCCCGCGCGGCGACCAAGGGGATGATGCGGCGCAGGTTCGGCCGGATCATCGGCATCACCTCGGTGGTGGGCGTCACCGGCAACCCCGGCCAGGCCAACTACGCCGCCTCCAAGGCCGGCATGATCGGCTTCTCCAAAGCGCTGGCCCAGGAAGTCGCCACGCGGGGAATCACGGTCAATTGCGTGGCGCCGGGCTTCATCGAGAGCCCGATGACCGATGCGCTCAACGACCAGCAGAAGAGCGCCATACTTTCGACCATCCCTTCCGGCCGGCTGGGGGCGGGCGCCGACGTGGCGGCGGCCTGCGTCTATCTGGCGAGCACGGAAGCGGGCTACGTCACCGGCCAGACGCTGCACGTCAACGGCGGCATGGCGATGATATGAGACCCGTGATCTGACGCTCGCCTCGCCGAGAGGAACATGCTACCCGGCGGCCCGAACCGCGATCTCACCGCGACAGTTGACTTCACCGTCGCCGTCGCCGATGCAAGCACACGACTAAGCCTTGAGGGACCTACCGAATGTCCGACGTTCTAGAACGCGTCCGTAAGATCGTCATCGAGCACCTCGACGCCGATCCCGAGAAGGTCACCGAAAAGGCCAGCTTCATCGATGACCTGGGCGCCGACAGCCTCGACAACGTCGAGCTGGTCATGGCCTTCGAAGAGGAATTCGACATCGAGATTCCCGACGACGCGGCCGAGCACATCCAGACCGTCGGCGACGCCGTGAAGTTCATCCAGGAGCGCCTGGGCGCCTGAGCAAGCGCGCTGATTCGTTGAAGTTTTAGCCGCCGCGGCGCCTGGGCTCACTCCCTGGCCGCGGCGGTCTTCGTTTGAGGAACGCGCATGCGCCGTGTCGTCGTCACCGGGATCGGCCTGATCACTCCCCTGGGGCAGGGGACCGAGCACAGCTGGAAAGAGATCCTGGCCGGCAAGTCCGGCGCCGGGACCATCACCGCCTTCGATGCGACCGACTATGGCTGCCGGGTGGCCTGCGAGGTGCCGCGCGTCGATGGCCGGGGCGGCGGCGGGCCGGACATTCCGGGCTCCTTCGATCCGGACAAGACCATGTCGCCCAAGGACCAGCGCCGCGTCGATGACTTCATCCTCTATGCGGTCGCCGCGGCCGACGAGGCGGTGCGTGACGCCGGCTGGACGCCGGAGGATGAGGAGAGCCGCGAGCGGACCGGGGTGATCATCGGCTCCGGCATCGGCGGCCTCGGCCCCATCGCCGACACCGCCGTGGAGATGGAGCACAAGGGGCCCCGCCGGGTGTCGCCCTTCTTCATCCCGATGTCGCTCATCAACCTGGCGAGCGGCCAGGTCTCGATCCGCTA
The DNA here is from genome assembly GCA_966434565.1 of uncultured Phenylobacterium sp. Lineage (GTDB taxonomy): Bacteria > Pseudomonadota > Alphaproteobacteria > Caulobacterales > Caulobacteraceae > Phenylobacterium. The sequence goes on along the minus strand of CBJNAS010000051.1, from coordinate 6,359 downwards.
CGGCTTCAAGGGCCCGAACCACGCCGTGGTGACCGCCTGCGCCACCGGGGCGCACGCGATCGGCGACGCCTCGCGCATCATCAAATACGGCGACGCCGACGTGATGATCGCCGGCGGCGCGGAATCCTCCGTGGTGCCGGTGGGCATCGCCGGCTTCCTCGCCTGCCGGGCGCTGTCGACCGGCTTCAACGACGACCCGCAGAAGGCCAGCCGCCCCTACGACAAGGACCGCGACGGCTTCGTCATGGGCGAGGGCGCCGGCGTCCTGGTGCTGGAGGAATACGAGCACGCCAAGGCGCGCGGGGCCAAGATCTACGCCGAAGTGGTGGGCTACGGCATGGCGGGCGACGCCTACCACATCACCGCGCCGGCCGAGGACGGCTCCGGCGGCTTCCGCGCCATGCGCGCGGCGATCAAGGATGCGGGCATTCAGCCCTCGGACCTCGACTACATCAACGCCCACGGCACCTCGACCCCGCTCGGCGACGAGATCGAACTGGGCGCTGTCGAGCGCCTGCTCGGCAACGCCGCGGCCAAGGTGACGATGAGCTCCACCAAGTCCGCAACCGGCCACCTGCTGGGCGCAGCGGGGGCGGTGGAGGCGGCCTTCACCTGCCTGGCGATCCGCGACCAGATCGCGCCGCCGACGATCAACCTCGACAACCCCTCCATCGAGACGCCGATCGATCTGGTGCCGCACCAGGCCAAGCCGCTGAACATCGAGCTGGCCATGTCCAATTCCTTCGGCTTCGGCGGCACCAACGCCTCCGTGGTCTTCAAGAAGGTCGCGTGAGCGGCCAGCGGCGCTCCGGGAAAGGCGCGTCGGCGATTCGGGCGCGGGTCGGCCGGCGCGGCTCCAGCCTGCTGTTGGCGCTGCTGTTGCTGCTGGCCGTCGGCTGGACGGCCTGGATCTACGCAGGCCCGGGCCCGGCGGCGAAGGCGGGCGTGACCACGGTGATCCTGCCGAAGGGCGCGGGGATCAGTGAGATCGCCGCCGATCTCGGCAAGGCTGACGTGATCCGCTCCAAGCTGACCTTCATGGTCGCCGCGAAGCTGGGCGGGAGGAGCCTGAAGGCCGGCGAGTACGCCATCCCATCGCGCGCCTCCATGGCCCGCATTCTGGCCGACCTGCGCGCCGGCCGCGTGGTGCGCCACCTGATCACCATCCCCGAGGGCTGGACGAGCGAGATGGCCGCCGAGGCTGTCGCCCGCTCTCCCGTGCTGGTGGGCGTCGCCATCCCGCCGCCCGAGGGAACCCTGCTGCCCGAGACCTATGAGGTGCGCCGTGGCGAGGATCGCGCCGTGGTGCTGGGCCGCATGCGCGACGCCCAGCAGAAGCTGCTCGCCAGGCTCTGGCCGGAGCGCCAGCCAGGCCTGCCGTTCGCCACGCCCGAGCAGGCGGTGACGCTGGCCTCCATCGTCGAGAAAGAGACAGCCCTGCCCGGCGAGCGCCCGAGGATCGCGGCGGTCTACATCAATCGGCTGCGCGCCGGCATGCGGCTGGAGAGCGATCCCACGACCATCTACGGGGTCTCCCGCGGCCGGCCGCTCGGCCGCGGGCTGACCCGCGAGGAGCTTTCCGCGGTGAACGCCTACAACACCTACCAGGTGGCGGGCCTGCCGCGGACGCCGATCGCCAATCCCGGCAAGGCCGCCATCGAGGCGGTGCTGGCGCCCCCGCAGACCAGCGAGCTGTTCTTCGTCGCCAACGGCCAGGGCGGGCACGCCTTCTCCTCGACCTTCGCCGAGCACCAGAAGAACGTCGCCCGCTGGCGGGTGATCGAGCGGGAGCGCCAGGGCGCCCAGGCGGGCGCGGCGGCGGTGGCGAGCGCGCGGAGGGCGGGCTGATGGCGATCTCGGGCATGACCGGCTTCGGCCGGGCGGAAGGCGCGTCCGGCGAATGGAGCTGGGCGGTCGAGGCCCGCTCGGTCAACGGCCGCAACCTGGAGGTCCGCTTCCGCGGGCCGCCCGGCTTCGAGGGGCTGGAGCGCCTCGCCCGCGAGGCGGCGCAGGGCCGATTCCAGCGCGGCCAGGTGAGCCTCGGCGTCCAGGCCCGGCGCTCGGAAGCCGCCACGGCCGTGCAGGTCAACATCGAGCAGCTGGAGCGCTACCTCGCCGCCGGCGCGCCCTATGTGGCGACCGGCATGGCCGCTCCGCCGAGGCTCGACGGCCTGCTGTCCCTGCGCGGGGTGATCGAGGCCGCCGACGCGCTGGAGGATCCGGACGCGCGCGCCGCGCTGGAAGCGGAAATGGCCGCTTCGATCGCCGCGGCGCTCGACGGCCTGCTGGCGGCCCGGCGGCAAGAGGGCGCAGCGCTGTCCGGCGTGCTGACCGGCCTGGTGGACCGCATCGCGGCTCTCGTCGCCCAGGCCCATGACCTGGCGGTCGCCCAGCCCGCGGCGATCAAGGAGCGCTTCGAGCGGCGCATGGCCGAGCTGGCCGGCGAGGCGGTGGGCCAGGACCGCATTGTCCAGGAGGCGGCGGCGCTGGCGGTCAAGGCCGACGTCCGCGAGGAGCTCGATCGCCTGTTGGGCCATGTCGAGGCCGCGCGCGGCCTGCTGGGCTCTGAAGGCGCCGTCAGGCGCCGGCTCGACTTTCTTACCCAGGAGTTCATGCGTGAGGCCAACCCCCTTTGCTCCAAGTCGGCGCTCGGCGCGTTGACCGCCGTAGGCCTCGACCTGAAGGCGGTGATCGAGCAGTTCCGCGAGCAGGTTCAGAATGTGGAGTAGGGCGCCCGGATGAGCCTCGAGCTGGACCAACCCCGCAAACGCCGCGGCCTGCTGCTGATCGTCTCCTCGCCGTCCGGCGCCGGCAAGACCTCGCTGTCGCGCCGGCTCGTGGCCGACCACGCGGACATGACCTTGTCGATCTCGGCCACCACGCGCCCGCCGCGGCCCGGTGAGGAGCACGCGCGCGACTACTTCTTCGTGTCGGAGGACGAGTTTCAGGCCATGGCGCAGCGGGACGAGTTCCTGGAGTGGGCCAACGTGCACGGCTACCGCTACGGCACCCCGCGCGCGCCGGTGGTGGCGGCCCTGGAAGCCGGCAAGGACGTGCTGTTCGACATCGACTGGCAGGGCGCCGAGCAGATCGCCGGCAATATGCCGGACGACGCGGTGCGCATCTTCGTCCTGCCGCCGTCGATGCACGAGCTGGCGCGCAGGCTCTACGCACGCGCCCAGGACAGCCGCAAGGTGATCGAGGGCCGGCTGGAGCGCGCCTATGGCGAGATCGCTCAGTGGAAGGCTTACGACTACGTCATCGTCAACGTCGACTACGACCACGCCTACGCCGACATGGCCCACATCTACCACGCCGAGCGCTTGAAGCGGGACCGCCAGACCTGGGCGGAGCCGTTCGTCGAACAGTTGCTGGCGGAGAAGGTGTAATACTGCTGCGCGAATGAACTGTCGTGCGCTGCTCCCGCTTTCGCGGGAGCGACCGATTGATAAGAAGCGGGCGCGCCTGGGCGCCCGCCTCCGCATCTGGCCCGGGCCTATTTGCCGGCAGGCGTGCTGCTGGCCGGCGCTTCGGCCGCCTTGGCCGCCGGCTTCTTGGCGTGATGCTTCTTGTGGTGGTGCTTGGCCGTGCTGGCCGGCTTCGGCTTCTCGGGCGGGTTCGGGATCGGCTGCATGTCGGCGAGCGCTACGCCCGTCGAGAACGCCGCGGCCGTCAGGCCAAGCAGAACAGTCTTCAGCTTCATCGTTTCTCTCCCTCAGTGGGTTTCCCCAGGGCGGGATGCTGGACCGCCGTGGGTGTTTCGGCAAATCCACCTCAAAAGCGCAAATACATATTTGAAAGGTCGCGCTTTTCGCCGACCTGAATGCGCGCCGGGCGGCGAATCAGGGGCTGGCGTGGATGATCTCGCCGAGGTGGGTCAGCCGGCAGCCGGGGTCGGCCCACACCTCGCCGCCCAGGTCGCGCCAGCGGCGGCAGAGGGCCTGGTGGTCGGCGAGATAGCGGCCGGTCTCGGGCTCGACGAAGGAATCGAACACCATGGTCGCGGTCTCGACGCCGGCGGCGTTGACGTCGCCCAGCCGCGCGCGAAGCTCAGGGTAGCCCGCCTGCAGGCGCAGCGCGGCGCTGCGCCGGACCATCAGGAAGCCAAGGCCGGTCCAGCGCACGCGCCCCGGCGCGCCGCCGGCGGGCGGTGCGGGCTCGCCGGCGGCAGGCTCCAGCTCGAGGGCGACCTCGCCCCCGGCTTGGCGCTTGCGTGGATAGACCCCGCCGATCACTTCCTTGTCCGCCGCGAGCAGGCGGAAGACGTCCTCCGGCCGGAAGCCCACGTCGGCGTCGACGAACATCAGGGCGTCGGCGTCCGAGGCCAGGAACCGCGCCATCATGCCTGCCCGCGCGCGGCCGATCAGCGCCTCGCCGCCGCCGAGGTCGATGTGCAGGCCGAAGTCCCGTTCTGCGCACGCGGCCTCAAGCGCGAGCAGGGCGCGCAGGTAGCTGACGTGGGCCGCGCCGCCGTAGCAGGGGGTGGCGAGATAGAGGCTGGGTACGGGCAAGCGGGCTCCTCGTCGGGCGCCGGCGCACGTGTTGCGCGCCGGCGAAGCGGCCGCCATGGTCCACCGGTGACGGACGAGATCAACAGCAAAGCGGACCTCATCGCGCGCGGGGCGGCCTTGCGCGACGCCGGCGACCTGGCCGGGGCGGCGGCGGCGTTCCGGGCGGCCGCGCAACGGGATCCCGGCGATCCGGAGCCGCTGCACCACCTGGGCTACGTCCACGAGATCTCTGGAGGGCTTGAAGCGGCGGAGGCGTGCTGGCGCCAGGTGCTGGCCATGGCGCCCCAGGCGGCGGTGACCGCCCGCGCGCTCGGCTTGTTGCTGCTCAGCCTGGGACGCTATCCGGAAGGCTTCGCCCTGATGGAGGCGCGCCACCGGCTCGAGGCCTACCGCAAGCCTGAGCTGCCCTATCCGGAGTGGACCGGCGGCGAGGTCGCGGGCAAGCGCATCCTGATCTGGCCTGAGCAGGGCCTGGGCGACCAGATCCAGTTCGCCCGCTTCGCGCCCGCGCTGAAGGCCATGGGCGCGCAGGTGACCCTGCTCTGCTGGCCGGCGCTGACCCGCCTCTTCGCCGCCGCCCTGGGGGTCGAGGTGCTGAGCGCGGCGGGCGAGGTGAGCTTTCCCGATCCGGACGGCTGGGTGATGGCCTGCTCCCTGGCGGGCCGGCTGGGCGCGACGCCCGCGAGCCTGCCGAATGCGCCCTATCTGGCGCCGGTCGGCCGCTGGGCCCGGCCGCTGCCGGCCGGCTTTCGCGTGGGCCTGATGACGAGCGGCAATCCGATCTATGTCAACGACCGCAACCGCTCGCTCTCGCCGGCCGAGGCCGAGGCCCTGCGCGCGCTACCGGCCCAGCTGATCGACCTGTCGCCCGCCAGCACCGGCGCGGGGGACCTCGCCGACACCGCCGACCTGGTGGCGGAGCTCGACCTGGTGGTCACCGTCGACACCGCGGTCGCCCACCTGGCCGGGGCCATGGGCAAGCCCTGCTGGGTGCTGCTGCCGGCGCGCGGCACGGACTGGCGCTGGATGCGCGCTCGCCGCGATTCGCCCTGGTATCCGTCGATCCGCCTCTATCGCCAGCGGACGCCCGGCGACTGGAGCGGGGTCGTGGCGGAGGTCGAGGCCGACCTGCGCAGGCTCGTCGAGGGCCGCTAGCGGCACCGCAACCCGGCGGGCGGCGGCGCACGATCACTCGCGATTTGCAGTGGCGCTCCGGAAACCCGGCCGCCGGTTCGCGCGCTAGCATCTCAAATGACGGGCGCCGCACACGCGGCGTCCACATCGCGAGGTGAGGACATGACCCGGACCGATCCGCAGGAGCTATTGGCCCGTTTCTGGCGCGAGCTCGCCCAGGTGCGGACCGGAATGCTGGGGCTCGCCGCCGAGGACGAGGGGCACGCCCAGCCGATGACCGCCCATTTCGAGGGCGAGGCCGGGCCGCTCTGGTTCTACGCCCACCGGCACAGCCACTTGGTGCAGGTGATCGAGCAGAACCATCCGGCCGTGTTCCACTATGTGGGTCCGGGCCACGACCTCTTCGCCTGCATCCACGGCGAGGTGACGGCCTGCGCCGACGAGACGATCGTGTGCCGCTTCTGGAGCGAGGAGGTGGCCCGCTGGTACCCCGGCGGTCAGCACGATTCCGACCTGGCGCTGCTGAAACTCACCCCGTCCAGCGCCCAGATCTGGCTGCAGAACGACGGCGCCCAGCCGCAGCTGTTCGGCCTGGAGAACTACCGCGCTCCGCCGCAGGACATCCATGTGGAGGTGCGGCTGTAGGCGGCGGCTGAGCCTGCCGATTCATAGTGCAGACGCAGGGCTCCAGACGAGCCTGGCCACAACGATCGC
>CBJNAS010000050.1:0-14512 GCA_966434565.1 uncultured Phenylobacterium sp. | reverse complement strand
GGCCAGCACCTGCTCGCCCTGATCAACGACATCCTCGACATGTCGAAGATCGAAGCCGGCAAGATGACGCTGAGTTTCGAGCCGGTGGGGATCGAGGAGGTCGCGGAAGAGGCGGTCCGGCTGGTGCGCACCCGCGCGGACGCCGCCGGTCTCGAGCTCGCCCTCGACATCCCCGAGTTGCCGGACATCGAGGCCGACTATCGCGCGGTGAAGCAGGTGTTGCTGAACCTGCTCTCCAACGCGGTGAAGTTCACCCCGCGCGGCGGCCGGGTGTCCGTGCATGCCGAGACCGTGGGCGAGGACCAGGTCCGCGTTTGCGTGCAGGACACCGGCATCGGCATCGCCGCCGAGGACCTCGCCCGGCTGGCGCGTCCGTTCGAACAGATCGAGAGCCAGCACGCCAAGACCCAGCAGGGCACCGGCCTGGGGCTCGCACTCAGCAAGGCGCTGGTGGAGATGCACGGCGGCGTGCTGGAACTCGCCAGCGCCCCTGGCCAGGGCACGATGGTGAGTTTCAGCCTACCGGTCCGGCGTGGGGGGCTCGCCGCCGGGACCGCCTCCGGGGCCGGGGCCAGGGCCTGGACCGGGGCCGCCGCCTGACCACTCGTGACGTCCGATGAACTGGTGAGGGCGGCCCAGCGCTTCGCTGAGCTTGCGCCGCTCGTCGGCAGGCAGGGTCGCGGCGAAGCCGAGGACGGCGCGATCCATCTCGGCGCGCGCCTGGAATTCCAGCGCCCGGGCCTGGTCGAGGGTCGCCAGCGCCGCCTGCGGATTGACCGGGTCGGTGGCGAGCCCCTGCCAGGCCTGCTTGCGCAGCATGTGAGCCTGGCGGAGCTTGGGGAAGGAGCCCTGGACGGTCTGGCGGATCGTCGTCTGCCACGCCTCCCGGTGGGCCGGCGAGAGGGCCACGCCGAGGGCGGCGAGGCGCGGCGGCGGTCCCATCGCCGGCGGGCCATGAGGTCGCAGGAGGCCCATCATCCCCGCCCCGACGAGGCCGCCAAGCACGAACAGATTGATCGCCAGGGACGCGAGCAGGGCGATCAGCAGGCCGCGCCGGCTCATCAGCCGACCTCCGAGACGGCCGAGACGTCGAGGTCCGCGACCGACTGCGCGGAGGAGTCCGAGCTGACGCCATTGGCCCGCACCTCGACGCCCAGCAGCACGCCGGCCGCAGCGATGCCGGCCAGCGCGGCGCCCAAGCCCGCGGGCGCGAGCCACAGACGCCAGGCGGGCCGCGCGCGTCGAAGCGCCGGCGCGCCCGCCACGATGCGCTCGAACAGCTCGGCGGAGGCTGCGGCCCGGGGAAGTTCGTCGAGCGCGGCGTCGAGCTGCGCCTCGCGCGCCAGCACGGCGCGGGCGAAGGCCGGCTCGGCGGCGGCCAGCAGGGCGGCCTCCTCGCGCAGCTCGGCCGGCCAGCGGGCGAGCTCTCCGCCATAGGCTTCGGCCAGCTCCTGAAACCGTTCCTTCGTCACCTCAACGCTCCACCAGATCGGCCAGCGCGGCGCGCAGCGCCCGCCGGCCGCGCGACAACAGGCTCTCCAGCGCTTCCACCGTCACCCCCATGACCGCCGCCGCCTCGATATTGCCGAGGTCTTGATAATGACAAAGCACCACGGCTTCCCGCTGCCGCTCCGGCAGCTTCGCGAGCGCTTCGTTCACACGCCGGCCGGTGTCGTGCGCCTCCAGGCCGCGGTCCGGAGCGGGACCCTCGTCGGCGATCTCCGGCGGCTCGTCGGTGGTGATCTCGCGTCGCCGGCGTAGCCGGTCGTAGCAGAGGTTCAGCGCCACCCGGTGCAGCCAGGTGTCGAACCGGGCCTGGCCTGGGCGCCACTTGGGCGCCTGCCGCCAGACCCGCAGGAAGGCCTCCTGCGCCACGTCTTCCGCCTCCGCCGCATCGCTCAGCATGCGTTGCGCGAGGCCGAGCACCCGCGGCAGCTTGCGGCCGACCAGCGCGCGCACCGCCGCCGGATCGCCGTCGGCCACCCGCACCAGCAAGGCCTCGTCCGGATCTTCCGCCCCCAAGCCTGTCCTCGCCGTCGGGCCCTAAAATCTCAGGGCCCGTCATGGCCCCCGCTCCGCATCTGACCGTCCCTGGAGCCTTACACGCGGCTCCCTGGGGTTTCCGTCGTGAAACGGAAATCCGCCTCGGCGGCGCCTTACGTCTTTTCGATGGCCGATGCGGCCTCGTCGATCAAGGCCACGATGCGGTCGAGCGCTTCCGGCGTGAGCGCCGGATCGGCCAGCCGCTGCTGCAGGGCCATGCCGAGGTTCGCCATGGCGCGCCCGATCCGCGGGCCCGTCGCCCCGGACCGTTCCGCCGCCTCGTCCATGCGCCGGAATACGGCCTCGACCCCGCCCCGGTTGGCCTGCAGGGCGGCTCGGCCTTCCTCGGTGATTTCATAGAGCTTGCGCGCGCTCTCGCGGTCCGCCGGGCGGATGAGGCCTTCGTCCTCCAGCAGGCTGAGGGTCGGGTAGACCACGCCGGGGCTCGGGCGGTAGGCGCCGCCCGTGCGGTCCTCGAGCGCCTTGATCAGTTCGTAGCCGTGTCGGGGCTGGTCCTCGATCAGGGCGAGCAGCACGAACCTGAGGTCGCCGTGCTCCAGCAGCCGGCCGATGCGGCCGCCGCCCCGCCCGCGGCCGAAGCCGCCGCCAAACATCCCATGCCCGCCCCACGGCTGGCGGCTGCGATGTTCCCGATCCTGGTGATGTCGTCTGTGCATCCTTTGTCTCCGTAAAGAACGAGATGCAGCTTAGATATATCGAATTTGGGTCAGTACAAGACCTATTTAGATATATCTAGAAAGGGTCATGGCTGGACGATTCCATCGTAGGCCGCGCGTGCGGCGCGCTGGGCTTCGTCGAGCTTGCGACCCAGGCTTGCGAAGGTCCGGGCATGGCCGGCGCGAGCGAGCAGGGCGCGGAACGCCGTCGGCTCCTCGGCGGGATCGTGGGTCTCCTCCAGCGCGACCTTGAGCAGCTGGGTCAGGTCCTGCTGCAGCTTCCAGGCCCGCTCCAGGGCGGCCAGAGGTTCGGCAGGGGCGACCTGGCTGCGATGGAAGGCGGCTAGCGCCTCGGCGGTGTTGGGACGCAGCGGGCCGCCCGCGGCGGCGTGGGCGAGCTGCAGGAACTGGGCCGCGAACTCGATGTCCACCAGGCCGCCAGGCGAGAGCTTCAGGTCCCAGTCGCCCTTCGGCGGCCGCTCGCGCTCCAGCAGTTCGCGCATCTCGCGCACGTCGCGGGCGAGCCGTGTGCGGTCCCGGGGCTGGCGCAGCGCCCGCTCGATGGCCGCCGCCGCATCGCGCGCGAAGGTTTCGGAGGTGGCCCACACGACGCGCGCGCGGGTCAGCGCCAGGTGCTCCCAGGTCTCCGCCTCGCCGCCCAGGTAATAGTTCTCGAAGGCCGCGAAGCTCACCGCCACCGGCCCCTTGGTGCCCGACGGGCGCAACTGCATGTCCACCTCGTAGAGGCCGCCTTCCGCGGTCTGGGTGGAGAGCGCCGCGATCAGCCGCTGGGTGAAGCGACCGTAGTAGGCCGACGCGTCCCACCCCTTCACCGCCGAGACCGCCGCGGGATCGCAGGCGCGGTAGAGGGTCATCAGGTCCAGGTCCGAGCCCGCGCTCATCTCGCGCGAGCCGCACTTCCCCAGGGCGACCACCGCGACGTCGCCATCGAACGCGCCGCCCACCCGCTCCACCTCGGTGAGCGCGGCCGGGCCCAGCGCCTGGATGCAGAGGTCCGCCAGGTCGGCGAAGGCCTTGCCCGCGGTCTCCGCGCTGGCGGCGCCGCTCATCACCTGCACGCCGATGCGGAAGGCCTGCTCGCGTTGCAGCCGCCGGATGGCGTCCATCGCCGCCTCGAAACCCTCGGCGCGCGCCACTGCGGCGTGGAACATCGGCCGATCCTCGGAGAGGTCGATGGCCTGGTGAAACGCCGCGTCCAGCATGGCGTCGATCGCCGCCGGGCGACGCGCCAGGGTGCTGGCGAGCCGGGGCGCGAAGGCCATGACCTCGACCACCAGCTCGAACAGCCTCGGCTGGGCGAGGAACAGCGACTGCAGCTGCACCCCCGACGACAGCCGCGAAAAGAAGTCGCCGAAGCGGTTGAAGGCGGTGTCCGGCGCGCCGGTCGCCTGCGCCGCGTCGAGCAGCCGCGGCGCCAGGCGGGTGAAGAGCTCGCGGCCCCGCTCGGTGCGGGTGGCCGGGATGTGGCCATGGTGCCAGCCGCGGATCGTCTGGGATATGCGCGCCGGACTGGAGAAGCCCATGCGCGCCAGAGTCGCCAGGGTCTCGGGATCGTCCTCGACCCCGGTGAAGACCAGGCTGCCGAAGCGCGACGACAGCGGCTCCTCCTCAGGGAAGAGCTCGCCGTAACGGGCGTTGACGGCCTTCAGCGTGCGCGTGATGACCGCATCGAAGCTGCGTAACCGGTCGAAGCCGGCGAGGGCGGCCACGCGGCGGCGATCGGAGTCGGAGTCCGGCAGCCGGTGCGTCTGCTCGTCCGCCAGCATCTGCACCCGGTGCTCGGCGTCCCTGAGCAGCTGGTAGGACGCGGAGAGCTCCTGCGCCGCCTCGGCCTCGACGTGGCCCGCCGCGACCAGGGCCTGCAGCGCGTCCAGCGTGCGGCGGCTGCGCAGGGCCGGATTGCGGCCGCCGAGGATCAGCTGCTGGGTCTGGACATAGAACTCGATCTCCCGGATGCCGCCGCGGCCGAGCTTCAGGTCGAATCCCTTGGCGGAAACCCGCTCGTCCACCTTGTGGACATGGATCTGTCGCTTGATCGAATGGATATCGGCGATGGCGGCGAAGTCGAGGTTCTTGCGCCAGATGAAGGCCTGCAGCTCGGACAGGAAGGCCTCGGCCGCCGCCATGTCCCCGGCGCAGGCGCGGGCCTTGATGAAGGCCGCGCGCTCCCAGTTCTGGCCGACGCTCTCATAGTAGTCGAGGGCGGCGGGGGTGGAGATCGCCGGCGGGGTGGAGGCGGGATCCGGCCGCAGGCGAAGGTCGATGCGGAAGACGTAGCCCTCGTCGGTGCGCGCCTGCATCAGCTCGGCCAGCCGTTGGGTCAGGCGCACCGCGAAGGGCTGCGCCTCGACGCCCACGGCCAGCGGCAGGCGCTCGGGGTCGAAGAAGACCGAGACGTCGATGTCGCTGGAGTAGTTGAGCTCGAATGCTCCCTGCTTGCCCATGGCGATGCAGAACCAGCCGGGGACAGGGCCTTCGTCGCCTTCGCCCAGACGTGCGAGCCGTCCGGCGGCCAGCTCCTCGCGCGCCGCTGCAGCCAGGGCGGCGGCGACCGCGGCGTCGGCGAAACGGGTCAGCGCGCCGGTGACTGCGTCCAGGCCCCAGACTCCGCCCAGGTCGCCCAGCGCGGTGAGCAGGTGGAGCTCGGCCTTCAGCCGCCGCAGCGCCGTCGAGGCGGCCTGCGGCTCGCCAAGGGCCACCGCCGCCGTCCGCGCCAGCATGTCCTCGAGGCGCGCGCCGGGATCGCTCTCCAGCAGGGACGCGAGCCGCCCCGGGTCGCGCCTGGCCAGGCCCGCCAGGTAGGGCGAGGCGCCGAACACCGGCGCCAAGGCCGGCCAGGCCGCCTCGATCGCCTCGGCCCCGCCGAGCGCCTCGCGCACCCGCGCCGCCGCCCTGGCGTCGATCACCGGCCCGCAGGGGCGCATCCGCGCGCCGAGGGTCGCGGCGGAGGCCGTCAAACGCCCCCTCCGTCTCCCGCCCTCGGCGGGAGCCACCTCCCCCGCTGCGCGGTGGAGGATCTGAGCGCCAAGATGCTCCCCCGCCAAGCGGGGGAGCTGTCAGCGAAGCTGACTGAGGGGGCGTTCGGAATTTTCCTCAGCCCTCCTCGCCGAGCGCGCGGGTGGCCTTCTCCAGGACGTTCTTGGACAGCCCCTCGGTGGCGGCGATGCGCTCCAGCTCCGCCTTCATCAGCGCGCCCAGCTCGGGCTTGTAGCGTCGCCAGCCGTCCAGCGGATCGATCAGGCGCGCCGCGGTCATCGGGTTGAAGCGGTCGACCGCCAGGATCTGGTCGGCCAGGAAGCGGTAGCCCGCTCCGCTCGGATCGTGGAAGCGCGCCGGGTTGAAGTTGGCGAAGGTCGAGACCAGCGCGCGCAGACGGTTGGGGTTCTTGGGCTCGAACGCGGGATGCGCGGTCAGCCCCATGACGCGGCCCAGCGCCGTCTCGGCAGGATCGCGCGCCTGGACGGCGAACCATTTGTCGATGACCAGGGGCTCGGCTTTCCACCGTTCGAAGAAGGCCGTGAGCGCCCGCTCGTAGGTTTCTCCGCCGATGCTCATCAGGGCGTAGAGCCCGCCCATGGCGTCGGTCATGTTGCCCGCCGCCTGGAAGTGGCCCTCCGCCAGCTCGGCGATGTCGGAGCGCGGATTGGCCGCGAGCAGCTCGAGCGCGGCGTTGCGCAGGGCGCGGCGGCCCGCGCCCTCGGCGTCGGGTGAGAACTCGCCCAGGTCCTGCAGGCCGGTGTGCAGCCGCTTCAGCGCCGATTCAAGGTGCACGGAGAGCCGCGTCAGCAGGCTCTCGCGGGCCTCGTGGATTGCGGCGGGGTCGGCCGGCCGCATGATCAGGGCCAGGTCCGGCTCCGAGGGCAGGGCCAGCAGCAGGGCCTTGAACGCCGGGTCGGCCGCCTGGTCCGAGAGCGCGCGGCCGAGCGCCTCGGCGTAGCGCTCCTCGCCCACCTCGTCGGCCGCGCCGGCCGCCCGCGCCAGGATCAGTTCGCGCGCCAGCGCCTGGCCGGCTTCCCATCGGTTGAACAGGTCCGGGTCCGCGGCCAGCAGGGCGTAGCGGGCCTTGGGCCCGGCATCGCTCTCCAGCATCACGGGGGCGGAAAAGCCGCGCAGGGCGGAGACCGCTGGCTCGCGCGCCACCTTGCGCAGGATCACGGTGGCGGACGGCCGGTCCAGCACGATCACCGTCTCCTCGACGGTCTCGCCGGCCCGCTCGAAGCTCAGGGTGCGGCCGTAGTGGTCGACCAGGCCCACCGTCACCGGAATCGGCAGCGGCCGCTTCTGCGGCTGCCCGGGCGTCGCCGGGGTGGTTTGCGCCAGCTCCAGGGTGAGCGTCTGGCCGGCCGGGTCATAGACGTGCCGCAGCGTCACCTTCGGCGTGCCCGCCTGTTCGTACCAGGCGAAGAAATGGGTCAGGTCACGGCCCGACGCCTCGGCGAAGCAGCGGATGAATTCCTCGACGGTGGTGGCGTGGCCGTCCCAGCGCTCGAAGTACAGATCCATGCCTTTCTGGAAGGCCTGCGGGCCGATCAGGGTCCGCAGCATGCGGATCACCTCGGCGCCCTTTTCGTAGATGGTCGCGGTGTAGAAATTGTCGATCTTCACATAGCTTGATGGCCGGACCGGGTGCGCCAGCGGCCCCTGGTCCTCGGCGAACTGGCGGGCGCGCAAGGCCCTGACGTCCTTGATCCGCTGCACGGCGTGGCCCCGCATGTCGGCCGAGAAGCTCTGGTCGCGGAAGACTGTCAGGCCCTCCTTCAGGCACAGCTGGAACCAGTCGCGGCAGGTGATCCGGTCGCCCGTCCAGTTGTGGAAGTACTCGTGGGCCACGACGCTCTCGATCCGCTCGTAGTCCACGTCGGTCGCCGTCGCCGGGTCGGCCAGCAGCAGCGACGAGTTGAAGATGTTGAGGCCCTTGTTCTCCATGGCCCCGAAGTTGAAGTCGCGCACCGCCACGATCATGAACAGGTCGAGGTCGTATTCGCGGCCGAACGCCTCTTCGTCCCACCTCATCGACCGCTTCAGGGCGTCCATGGCGTAGGCGGCGCGCGGCGCCATGCCCGGATCGACGTAGATCCTCAGGTCCACCTTGCGCCCGCTCATGGTGACGAGCTCGTCCTCGATCACGTCCAGCTCGCCCGCGACCAGGGCGAACAGGTAGCAGGGCTTGGGGAAGGGGTCGTTCCAGACGGCGTAGTGGCGCCCATTCGGGAGGTCCCCGGCCTCCACCAGGTTGCCGTTGGACAACAGGCGGCTGAGCGCCCGGTCGGCCTCGATCCGCACGGTGAAGCGGGCGAGCACGTCCGGCCGGTCGGGCCAGTAGGTGATCTTCCGGAAGCCCTCGGCCTCGCACTGGGTGCAGAACCGGCCGCCCGACATGTAGAGGCCTTCGAGCGCCTTGTTGTTCTCCGGGTCGATCTCGACCTCGGTCTCCAGCACGAAGGAATTGCCGAGGTTCGGGATGATCAGGAACTCGGCGTCGACGGTGCGTTCGGCCTCGCTCAGCATCCGGCCGTCGACCGCCGCCGAGATCAGCTTCAGCCGCTCGCCGTTGAACCGCAGCGGGGCCGCATGGTCGCCGTTGCGTCGCACGGAAAGCCGGGCCTTCACGCGCGTCGCCTGCGCCTGCAGGTCGAAGACCAGGCGGGCTTCGTCGACGAGGAAGGCGGGGGGGCGGTAGTCGGAGAGCCGGATCGGCTGAGGCGTGTCGGTGCGCATTCCGACGATTTACTCGCCCGCCCGCCGGCCCGCCAGTCGCCGAGCGGCCATGGGTCCTGTTTCTGCGGCCCGGACGGGCGCTGGGGTGGGGTTCGCTGGACTCAGGCGCTCAGCGCCAGGGGCGTGCGTCGGGCCGCGTGGCCGATCAGGGCGCCGTAGAACCGGGTGAGCGCCTCGAATGTGTTGTCCCAGCCGTGGCGAGTCTCGGCGCGGCGTCGGGCGGCCTGGGCGATTTCGGCCACGTCGCGGGCGAACAGCGCCTCGATGGCCTCCGCCAGGCTCTCCGGGTCGGAGCCGTCGGCGTGCTGGCCGATGCTCTCGTCGATCAGCTCGCCGACCCCGCCCTTGTTGGGACCGATCACCGGCAGGCCGGCGGCCATGGCCTCGAGCACCACCAGGCCGAAGATCTCGTTCTCGTTGGCGTGCAGGAAGGCGTCGCAGCTGGCCACCAGGTTCGCCAGCCGGTGCGGATCGCGCTCGTAGTCGACGCAGATCACCTGGTCGGAATAGCGCGCATCCCGGCCCGCGCCGATCAGCAGCAGGCGGTAGGGCTCGCCCAGCCGCTCCACGGCGGCGACCATCGATTCGACGTTCTTCTCGCGCGCCGGTCGGCCCGCGAACACCAGCAGCCGCGCGCTGGCGGGCAGGCCGAGCTTGCGGAACAGCCGGGCGCGGTCGCCGCGGCTCGGGTGGAAGAGGTCGGTGTCCACACCGAGCGGCAGCACGGTCACCCGCTCGACTCCCGCCTCGGCGAGGCGCGAGGCGGTGTGGTTGCTGGGCGCGATCACATGGTCGAACCGCTGGTAGGCCTGGGCCCAGAAGTTGAAGGTCGGCTGTTCGGCCCAGTCGCCGAGGTGCAGCGCCGCGAGCGCGGCCGCGTCGGTGTGGCAGAAGCCGACTACCGGCACGCCCAGCGCATCGCCGGCCTCCAGCGCCGCATGGCCCGGCACGAAGACGTCGCCGGCTTCGATGATGTCGGGATCGCAGGCCCGCAGGACCGCCTCCCACTTGGCTACGCTGGCGGGCATGCGGTAGCCGTCGCCGAACGGCAGGCGGGCGGCCGCCACCGTGACCAGGCCCTCCGAATCGAGGCGCGTGCGCGCGCCGGGGACCACCAGCGTGTGGCGGATGTCGGGACGCCGGTCTGCAAGCCAGCCGCCCTTGGCGCTGAGGTAGCGCTTCACGCCGCCCGACCTGGGCGCGTACATCATGGTCGTGTCGAGCAGATGGTAGCCCTGGATATGCGGCGGGCCGTGGGCGAGGGCGGCGTCGGCGGGGTCGAGGCGGATGAGGTTCTCGGAGCCGGGTGCGATGACGTCAAACACGCGGCTGGTCCTCTTCTCCAGGAGGCCGGCGGCCCCGGCGCCGAACGGCCCGGAGGACCGGGTCCGGCCTGCGGCTGCGATCATACGCTGCTTCGCGCCGCCGCGCTCCGCCGTCTTGTTCCAGAGTTTGGCCAGTTTCCTTCGTCCTTCTCTGGGTGCAGCGCCGGCCTCGAGCCCGTCGCCCCGTTCGCCGCCGCCGGCGGACCTGAGCTTCGTCGCTCGGCCGAAACAGCCGATCACGTCCTAGGTCCTAGCAGCAGTCCCCCTGCTTCGTCATCTGTCCGCGTGCGTCCCATCCGGCCGAAGGGCGCGGCGGGCGCAAATGTGGAGCTTGCCGTTAAATGACGGCGGACAGGCCGGGACGCAAGGCGGCCGCCCCACATCGGCCGGTTGCGACCCCGTCTTGCGCACGAAAAAGGGCCGCGGCTCACGCGCGCGGCCCCCTCGTGGAGATGAAGCGGCTTCAGTGCTTGAGGGTGTCGCGGGCGGCCTTCTTCATGTCGCCCATGCCCTTTTGCATCTTGCCCTTCGCCTTGTCGGCGGCGCCTTCGGCCCGCAGGCGGTCGTTGCCCGTCACCCGGCCGGCGGCCTCCTTCATCGCGCCCTTGGCCTCATTGCCGGCGCCCTTCATCTGGTCCTTGTGCATCTGAACAATCCTTCTCGGTCCGAGGCTTAGGGCCTCTCCGCGGTCATTACGTGCGAGCCCGCCTCGCGTTCCGCGCCGTGGAACCGGAATGTCCTGTGTTCACGTTTGAGGATTGCGCGCCTGTTCGGGCCCCAGCCGCATTGCGCCCGTGCGGCGGGACCGCTATCTGCCTGCGCGAATTCCCTTCCGAGCTGAAAGAGACGCGGACGCCCCGATGGCGCAGCAATACATTTTCCAGATGCAGGGCCTGACCAAGGCCTTCCCTGGCGCCCCGAAGAAGACCTTCGAGAACATCTGGCTGTCGTTCTATCCGGACGCCAAGATCGGCGTCGTGGGCGTCAACGGCTCCGGCAAGTCCACCCTGCTGAAGATCATGGCGGGGCTGGACAAGGAGTTCAGCGGCGAGGCCATCGCCGCCGAAGGCGTCAAGCGCGGCTATCTCGCCCAGGAGCCGCAGCTCGACGAGGCCCTCAACGTCTGGGGCAACGTCATCGCCTGGTGCGACGAGAAGAAGATCGTCGACCGCTATAACGAAGTCGCCGCCGAGCTCGGCGAGAACTACACCGACGAGCTGATGGAGGAAATGACCACCCTCCAGGAGAAGATCGATGCCGGCGATCTGTGGGACATCGACAGCCGCATCGAGATGGCGATGGACGCGCTGCGCTGCCCGCCCAACGACTGGCCGGTCGACAAGCTGTCGGGCGGTGAGAAGCGCCGCGTGGCCCTGGCCCGCCTGCTGCTGTCGAAGCCCGACATGCTGCTGCTCGACGAGCCGACCAACCACCTCGACGCCGAGAGCGTGGCCTGGCTGCAGCACCACCTGGAAGCCTTCCCGGGTTGCGTGATCCTGGTCACCCACGACCGGTATTTCCTCGACCAGGTCACCAAGTGGACGCTGGAGCTCGACCGCGGCAAGGGCATCCCCTACGAGGGCAACTACTCCTCGTGGCTGGAGCAAAAGGCCAAGCGGGTCGCCCAGGAACAATCCGAGAGCGAGGCGCGCCAGCGCGCCATGGCCCGCGAACTGGAGTGGGTGCGCTCCGGCGCCAAGGCCCGCCAGGCCAAGTCGAAGGCGCGTCTGGCGCGCTACGACGAGATGGTCCGCGAGCAGGAGAGCGCGCGGCAAGCCCAGAGCTTCGCCACCATTCAGATTCCGCCCGGCCCCCGCCTGGGCAATTTGGTGCTGGAAGCCGAGAACCTGTCCAAGGCCTACGGCGACAAGGTGCTGTTCGAGAACCTGTCGTTCAAGCTGCCGCCCAACGGCATCGTCGGCGTGATCGGCCCGAACGGCGCCGGCAAGTCGACCCTGTTCAAGATCATCACCGGCCAGGAGCAGCCGGACTCCGGCGAATTCCGGCTCGGCGAGACGGTGAAGCTGGCCTACGTCGACCAGAGCCGCGATGCGCTCGATCCCGACAAGACCGTCTGGCAGGAGGTCAGCCAGGGCCTGGACATCCTCACGGTCAACAAGCGCGACATCAACACGCGCTCGTACGTCGGCTCGTTCAACTTCCGCGGCGGCGATCAGCAGAAGAAGGTCGGCCTCCTCTCGGGCGGTGAACGCAACCGCGTCCACCTGGCCAAGACTTTGACGACCGGCGGCAACGTCATCCTGCTCGACGAACCGACCAACGACCTCGACATCGAGACGCTGCAGAACTTGGAAGAGGCGCTGGAGGACTTCGCCGGCTGCGCGGTGGTGATCAGCCACGACCGCTGGTTCCTCGACCGCCTGGCCACCCACATCCTGGCGTTCGAAGGCGACAGCCACGTCGAGTGGTTCGAAGGCAACTTCGAGGCCTACGAACAGGACAAGATGCGCCGGCTCGGGACCGACAGCATCATCCCACACCGCATCAAGTTTCAGAAGTTCGGGCGTTAGGGCGGGAAGCCTGGCCCACGGGCCAGGCGCATGGTCTCCCAGGCTTCGATCAGCGGATCAGCTGGACCTCGACGCCGATCTTCGCGCCTCGCCCTCGGCCTCCCGTCGACGCTCCGCCAAGGAAGTGGTCGAGCGAGGCCGATGTCTTACCCGACGTCAATCTGCGGCTGATCGCCTGTGCGCGCGCCACGACCTCGTCCAGCGTTCTCAGGATGATCGCATCGCCCACATCTTCAACAATGACCTCGCCACCTTGGGCCAAGCCATGCCGCCTGGGCACATCGGAGGGCAAGCTGCGCGAGATCCGCTTGACGCCAAGGCTGCGGAATTGGCCGCGCCGGTCGGCCGGCGATTCCGCTTGCCGCCTCATCGCCCCGGGCGTACACGGCGCCGCCGCCGGCGGGACCGGCGCCTGGAGCAAGTCTGCACATGGCGAGTGAGCCGTCTTTCGCGGCCTCGGACCAGCCCGCGGCGACCGCGCCGGCCGTTCACCCGTCCACCCAGGGGCATACCCATGGCCACGCCGCCGGCCGCTTCTGGCCGCTGGCCCTGGGCAGCATCGGCGTCGTCTTCGGCGACATCGGCACCAGCCCGCTCTACGCCTTCAACGAGGCGCTCTCCGAGATTCCGGCGGATCGGCTGACTCAGGCCGACATCCTGGGCGTGCTCTCGCTCGCGCTCTGGGCGCTGATCGTGGTGGTGACGGTCAAATACGTCCTGTTCATGATGCGCGCCGACAACAACGGCGAGGGCGGCGTGCTTTCGCTGATGGCGATGGCGCAGCGCGGCCTCAAGACCCGCACCCTGCTGATCTTCACCCTGGGCGCGATCGGGGCGGCGCTGTTCTACGGTGACGGCGTCATCACCCCGGCGATCTCGGTGCTCTCGGCGGTCGAAGGGATGAAGTCGGTGCGCGGCTTCTCCCACTGGTTCGACACCCAGGAGGTGATCATCGTCACCCTGGTGATCCTGACCGCCCTCTTCGCCTACCAGTCGCGCGGGACCGCCAAGGTCGGCCGGCTGTTCGGCCCGGTGATGGTGGTCTGGTTCCTGGCGCTGGGCGCCGTCGGCGTGTGGCACATCCTGGATGCGCCGCACGTGCTGGCCGCGGTGTCGCCCTACTTCGCCGTGAAGCTCATCCTGCACCACGGCATTATCGGCTTCCTGGTGCTGGGCGCCGTCTTCCTGACGGTCACCGGGGCCGAGGCGCTGACCGCCGATATGGGCCATTTCGGACGCGTGCCGATCCAGGCGGCCTGGTTCGCCCTGGTCTTTCCCTGCCTGACGCTCAACTACTTCGGCCAGGCGGCGCTGGCCTCGAAGGCGCTGGCCTACGCCTATGCGAACCACCACGCCTTCGCCTATGGCGACAGCTGGTTCTTCCTGATGGCGCCGGCCAAGTGGCGGATCGCCTGGGTGCTGCTGTCGGGCGTCGCCACCATCATCGCCAGCCAGGCGGTGATCACCGGGGCCTTCTCGCTGACCCAGCAGGCGATCCAGCTCGGGCTCCTGCCGCGCCTGAACATCAAGATGACCTCGGCCACCGAGGCCGGACAGATCTATGTCGCGCCGATCAACTGGCTGCTGTTCTCGGGCGTGGTGCTGCTGGTGCTCTCGTTCCGCTCGTCGGATTCCTTGGCCCACGCCTACGGAATCTCGGTCACCGGCACCATGGTGGTCTCCACCTCGCTGGCCTACATCGTGGTGCGCCACGGCTGGAAGTGGACCCTGCCGCTGGCGCTGGCGCTGATCGCGCCGCTGCTGACCATCGACTGCACCTTCTTCGTCGCCAACCTCTTGAAGGTGCTGACCGGCGGCTGGGTGCCCCTGGCGATCGGCGGCGGGCTGTGCCTGATCATGGCCACCTGGGTGCAGGGCACGCGGCTGCTGCGCGCCAAGGTGATCAAGGAGGGCCTGCCCCTCGCGGATTTCATGAAGATCATCGCCCAGCGCGCGCCCACGCGCATCGCCGGCACGGCCATCTATCTGACGTCGGAGCCGGACACGACGCCGCCGGCCCTGATGCACAGCCTCAAGCACTACCGCGTGCTGCACGAAAAGAACGTCATGCTGCGCGTGGTCAACGAGCCCAAACCCTATCTCGACGACGCCGAACGGGCGGAGCTCACCGAGCTCGGCGAAGGCTTCTGGTCGCTGATCGTGCGCTACGGCTACATGGAGACGCCGAACATCCCCA
>CBJNAS010000049.1:0-14514 GCA_966434565.1 uncultured Phenylobacterium sp. | reverse complement strand
CTCCACCGCGCAGCGGGGGAGCTGTCGCCGAAGGCGACTGAGGGGGCGTTCAGGCTCTCGAGCCGAGTTGTGTGAAGGCCGTAGCCTTCATGGGGACCACGAAGCGGTCAGGGTTGGGGGAGTCAGGGCCAAGCGCCGATCTCAGAGCTTGATCCCGACTGCCCCACCCTGCTCGTCTTCGGCGGGCTGTCCCTCCCCATGAAGGGAAGGGAGGGGCTCTGTTCCCGGCTTCACGGCGTGCGTCCAGTGGCGCAGCCAGGGCGACAGCGCCAGCATCACCACGCCGGCGATCACGCCGGCCACGCCCAGCTGGGCGAAGACGTGGTTGTAGGTGGCGAGCGACCTGGCCGGATTGAGGACCACGCCGCCGACGGTGTCCGCCGAGGTCAGGGCGGCGATGCGGCCGGCCAGCCACTGGGAGGCCGAGATGCCCAGGAACCAGGTGGCCATCATGGTGGAGATCAGCGGCGCCGGGGCGAGCTTGGTCATCTCCGAGAGACCGACCGGCGACAGGCAGAGCTCGCCAGCCGTCTGGATCAGGTAGCCCACCGCCAGATAGAGCAGCGGGGTGCGAAAGTCGGGTCCGGCGAACCGCGCGCCGGCGATCATTACGAAGAAGCTCGCGCCCACCGCCACCAGGGCGATGGCGAACTTCGCCACCGGGTTCGGGTCGAGGTCGCGGCGGCCGAGCCAGGCCCAGAGCGCCGAGGTCGCCGGCGCCAGCACCAGGATGCCCAGGCTCTGGAACACCTGGGTCTGGGCGGCGGTCATCGACTGCCCGGCCCACAGGCGCAGGTCAACGTTGCGCTCGGAGAACTGGGCCAGCGAGGAGCCACCCTGCTCGTAGAGCGCCCAAAAGACGGTCGAGCCCAGGATCAGCACCAGCGCCAGCATCAGCCGCTCGCGCTCGATCCGTCCGCAGGTCTTGGCCATGTACCAGCCGAGATAGGCCAGCAGCGCCGCGGCGCCGGCGACCAGCAGCCCGCCCACCACGCTGTTCGATTGGGCGAGCAGCCACACCACGCCCACGCCCAGGATCCCCAGCACATAGATCGAGCGCTCCAGGCTCAGCGGCCCGAGCAGCGGCTTGCGCAGCCGTTCCGGATCTGGCGGCTCGCCGTGGCCCTCCAGCAACGGCTTGCCGAAGACGAACACGACCCAGCCCAGCAGCATGCCGACGCCCGCCGCGCCGAAGCCGGCCCACCAGCCGATTCTCTGGCCCAGCCAGCCGCAGGCGATGGCCGCCCAGAAGGCGCCGATGTTCACGCCGTAATAGTAGAGCGTGAAGCCAGGATCGCGCCGCGGGTCGCCTTGCGAATAGAGCTGGCCCACGATCGAGGAGATGTTGGCCTTGAGGAACCCCACGCCCATGATGATCATGGCGAGCGCCAGGTAGGTGATCTTCAGGTACTGCGGATTATCGTCGCGGACGGCCAGGCTGTAGGCGCCCTTGGGCAGCACGGGGGGCAAGGGGGCCACGGCCGGCAGGCCCTTGATCGCCAGCCCTCCCTCAGGGGTGGCGGCATAGGCGTAGAGCCCGTCGCCGACCTTCAACCGCACGTGGCGCTCGTCGGCGCGGCCCTGGGCGACGAATTCATAGCGCGCCTTGCCGTAGGTCAGCACCTGGACCGCCGGCTTGCCTTCGAAGGCCATGGTCATGTGGCCGGCCACCAGCAGCAGGGCGCCGAAGGCCACCGCCTTGCGGGTGCCGAGCCAGCGGTCGGCGACGATCCCGCCGACAAGGGGCAGCAGGTAGACGAGCGAGGTATAGGCTCCGTAGCCGGCGCTGGCCGCCTTGTCGCTCATCAGGAACTGCTGGGTCAGGAAGAAGATGAGCAGTCCGCGCATGCCGTAATAGGAGAAGCGCTCCCACATCTCGGCGAAGAACAGCACCAACAGGCCGCGCGGATGCTGGCGCAGCTGCCAGACGACGGGGATTGCCGTAAGAATGGTGATCACGACCCCGGCGACGAAGACGATGTCCATGGAACAGGCGTTCTCCCTATGGGCCACACACGAGACTAGCCGCACCGCGGCGGGACCCCAAGTCGGCGCACGACAAGGGCGTAACGTTTGCGCCTCGGGAGCCCGGCCACGCGGCTGGACGTTTCCTTCGCCGAGGAGGACCTCGTCATGCTGAATCCCGGTCCGCAACACCCCATCACGTTGGAATCCGCGCGGCGACGCTGGCGCGCCTTCTTCGCAGGCCATGTGATCGCCGACACCGACGACGCCCTGATCCTGCACGAGGCGGCGCTGGCGCCCGTGGTCTATTTTCCGCGGGGCGACGTGGCGATGGAGTACATGGGCCGCACGCGCCACCAGACCCACTGCCCCTACAAGGGAGAGGCCAGCTACTACACGCTGACCATGGACGGCGAGATCGCCGAGAACGTCGCCTGGTCGTACGAGGAGCCCTTCGAGGCGGTCAGCCCGATCGCAGGCCGCATCGCCTTCTACACCGACCGCGTGGAGGTCTACGCGGTCGACGACGCCGCGGTGAACGCCCATCCCCACCGCCGCGAGAGCGCGGACGTGGTGGAGCGCCCCCGGGTGGACCTGGAGCGCCGCCGGGTCGACGAGGTCATCCAGCACACCGACGCCGGCGACGGCACGAGCCAGCGCGAACACTGGCCGCCGAACGTCGAGACGCCGGGCGCACGCGAGGGCGGGGTGCGGTAGACCCGCCGAGGCCTGACCTTCAGTACGGCGCGCCGTCGCGGCGGGCGTAGGGCTTCCGGCCCGGCGGCGCGATCATGTCGATGTCCGGATAGTCGCAGGCGTCCTCGGCGCGGCGGAAGCCCACTTCCACGGGGCGCCGAAGAGGGCGGGATAGCTGGTCCCGGTGCGGACGGGCGCCTTTTCGATGTCGATCTTGGGCATGCGGCGTTTCCGGTCTAGGAGGTCGGCGAACTCTAGAACGAGAGCGACCTTGATCGACGCCGTCAACCTGACCCGGGAACTGATCCGCCGGCCGTCTGTCACCCCGGCCGACGCCGGGGCCATGGACATCGTGGAGCAGACCCTGAAGGGGCTGGGCTTTGCCTGCCGGCGGATGCGGTTCGGCGAGATCGAGAACCTCTACGCCCGCCATGGGACCGCGCGGCCCAACCTCTGCTTCGCCGGCCACACCGACGTGGTGCCGGTGGGCGACGCGGCCGCCTGGAGCCAGGGAGCCTTCGAGGCCACGGTCGTCGACGGCGTGCTGGTCGGCCGGGGCGCGGTCGACATGAAGGGCGCCATCGCCGCCTTCGCGGCGGCGGCGGCCAAGGCGATCGACGCCGGCCGGGTGACGGGCTCGCTCTCGTTCCTGATCACCGGCGACGAGGAGGGCGTGGCGCTCGACGGCACCAAGAAGGTGGTCGAGGCGCTGATGGCCGAGGGCGAGGCGGTCGACCACTGCGTGGTCGGCGAGCCCACCGCGGCGGAAACCTTCGGCGACATGGTCAAGGTGGGCCGCCGCGGCTCGTTCAACGCCGAGATCGTCGTCGAGGGCGTGCAGGGCCACGTGGCCTATCCGCACCGGGCGGCGAACCCGGCGGGCGTGCTGATCCCGCTGCTGGCGCGGCTGCAGGCCCGGGTGCTGGACGAGGGCTGGCCGGAGTTCCAGCCGTCCAACCTGGAGATCACCCTGGTCGAGATGCCGAACACGGCCAGCAACATCATCCCGGCGCTCGCCCGCGCCCGGCTCAACATCCGCTTCAATCCGGCCCACACCGGCCAGGCCCTAGCGGACTGGATCGCGGCGGAGGCGCAGGCCGCCGCCCAGGGGACGCGGTGCAAGGTGACGGTGACGCCGCAAATCAGCGGCGAGGCCTTCCTCACCGAGCGCGGCCCCTTCACCGAGCTGGTGGCCGCGGCCGTGGCCGACGTCTCCGGCCGCCCGCCCGAGCTCTCCACCAGCGGCGGCACCTCCGACGCGCGCTTCATCCGCGCCCTGTGTCCGGTGGTCGAGGTGGGCCTGGTCGGGACCACCATGCACCAGGTCGACGAGCGCACCCCGGTGGCCGAGATCGAGCGCCTGCAGGCCGTCTACGAGCGGCTGATCGAACGGTATTTTGCGGCTTTCGGCTGAATCCGAAGCCGGTCATCCCGGAACGGGCGAACGGGGATGACAGGCCTATCTTATACCGACCGCCGAAGGGCGTGACTCGTCCCTCTCATCCGCTCCTCCCCGCGAAAGCGGGGATCCAGGCGTTTTTCGTTCCGGGTCCCAGGCTTAAAAAAAGGCTCATTTCACGTTGAGTGTGGGCGTCACGGTTAACGCCCATATCCAACACGTTCCGGTGGTGGTAGCGTCACTGTGTGGGGCTGACGCGATCAAGAGTTGGGATGCTTGTGGCGTGGGCGACGCTGGCGTTCCCGCTGGCATCAAAGGCCCAGCAAATGGCACCTCCGACCAACATCGACATCAAGGCCGCCTACTGTATGGCAATGGATGCGGGCGTGCTTGAGAAGGGCAACGAGTTGATCGTCCAACTAAACAAAATGCTCATCGAGCATGGTGCGCCCGATGAAGTTAGAATCAAAGCGGCCCGTGATGCTCAAAACCAAACCGCCCTTCTTCAGTCAGAAGGGAATAGATTGGCGACTTACGTAATGGGTCGGATGTTATATGTTGATCCGACGATGATGCTTTTAGCCAAGCAAAACGCGGACCAAGATTTGAAGGTTATGTTTACGATCGGAGCCGACCGGCAAGAAGCATTGGCAAACGCCGCCACTGCTCGCGCGAAGGATTGCCGCGATCTTTCTTGGCTTCCATTTTAGCGGGTCGCCTCGCCCAGCCGATGTAGTTCACCAGATAGCGAGCGCCCACGCCCGTACAGCGACGGTTGATGAGGTCTTCCACATCTCGGTGATTCGCGTCGATGCGCCCGATGCTCATGCAGCGCGTGTTATCACCGAGATCAATTACGTCGGATGCGTGGAGCCGCGCAATCGCCGTCTTGATTGCTTAAAAATTTGCCATTCCATGGGCTTCGTGGCCATTGTCATTCTCCAATGCCCTCACTATGTAATGCTTTCGCAGATCATTTACCTGCATGGAGAAACCAAACAACTTATTATTTATGGAATTAACGATGGAAGAAAGTCTTATTATTGGTCGAAAAATCAATAATCCAGATTATGGCTGGGGCATTATCGTCGAAATTTCGGAAGATGGAACGAGGTGGTTGTTAGCACAAAATCCGCCGGATTCCGGAAAAACCGAATATGTTTGGATTGATCGCTGGGATGTTTACTGAGCGGCAGCGTGGTTTGAAAATCCCACGTTAACCGTGCCGCCCACACGCAATGTGAAATGAGCCCAAAAAAAGCCTGGGTTCCCGCTTTCGCGGGAAAGATCGGTGTGGAGGTGAGCCTCGACGACTGCTGGTCCTACGCCCCATACCCCACATAGGTCAGATACAGCCCCGCCGCGGGCGCCACCGGCCCGCAGGCCTTGCGGTCCCTCGCCTCCAGCGCCGCCTTGAGGTCGCCTGCGCTCCAGCGGCCCACGCCCACCTGCGCCAGCGAGCCGGTCATCGAGCGCACCTGGCGGTGCAGGAAGGAGCGCGAGGCGAACTCCAGCAGCACCTGCTCGCCCTCGCGCCGCACCGCCGCCAGGTCCAGCGTCTTCATCGGCGACTTCGCCTGGCAGCCCAGGTCGCGGAAGGTGGTGAAGTCGTGGTGGCCGACCAGGAGCTGGGCCGCGGCGTGCATCGCCGCCGCGTCGAGCGGCTTCTTCACGTGCCAGACCCGCCCCTGGTCCAGCGCCGGCGGGCTCTTGCGGTTGAGGATGCGGTAGAGGTAGCGCCGCTCGCGGGCCGAGAAGCGCGCGTGCCAGCCCTCCGCCGCCACCGCAGCCTCGAGGATGACGATCGGCTCCGGGACGAGGTGGGCGTTCAGCGCGTCGCGGACCACCTCAGGTTTCCAGTCCTTTTCCAGGTCGACATGGATCACCTGGCCGGTGGCGTGGACGCCGGTGTCGGTGCGCCCGGCCGCGTGCAGCCGGAGCCTCTGGCCGCAGAAGCCCTGCACCGCCCGCTCGATCGCGCCCTGGACCGAGGCCAGGCCGTCCTGGGCCTGGAAGCCGTGATAGGGACGCCCGTCGTACTCGATGAGAAGCCGGTAGCGCGGCATCAGGCGAGACGGGTTCCCGCCGCCACGGCCTGGCCGCGCAGGAACGCCTCCGCCTCCTGCGCCCCGCGGCCCTCGCGCTGCACCTTCAGGAGGCGCACCGCCCCCTCGGCGCAGGCGATGAGCAGGCGGTCGTCCAGCGCCGTCCCGGGCTCGCCGTCGGCGTCCTCGAAGGTCGAGAGCAGGGCCTTGACCCGCACCTCGCCCTTGGGCGTGGGCAGCAGGAACCAGGCGCCGGGGAAGGGCGAGAGGCCGCGGATCTTCCAGTCGACCTCGCGGCCGGGCCTGGTCCAGTCGATTCGGGTCTCCTTCGGCCTGATCTTCTTCGCATAAGTCGCGCCCTCGGCCGCCTGCGGCGTCTCCGCCGCGCGGCCGGCCTCGACCTCGGGCAGGGTGCGCACGATCAGGTCGGCCGCCGCCGCGGCCAGCCGGTCGTGCACCGAGCCTGCGGTGTCCAGCGGCCCGATCCGCACCGTAGCGGTCGCCAGCACGGGGCCTTCGTCGAGGCCCTCGGTGATGCGCATCACCTCGACCCCGGTGATCTCGTCGCCGGCCATCACCGCGCGCTGGATGGGCGCGGCCCCGCGCCAGCGCGGCAGCAGCGAGGCGTGCAGGTTCAAGGTCTCGAAGCGCGGGGCCTCGATCACCTCGCGGGGCAGGATCTGGCCGAAGGCCACCACCACCGCGGCGTCGGCGCCGAGCGCCTGGAAGGCGGCGATCTCGGCCGGATCGCGCATCGAGGCCGGCGTGCGCACCGGGATGCCATGGGCCTCGGCGAAGGCGTGCGTCGGCGAGGGCTGCAGCGTCTGGCCGCGGCCGCGCGGCGCGGGCGGCTGGGAATAGACGCAGAGGATCTCGTGGCCGGCCTCGACGAGGGCGGCCAGGACGGTGACGGCGAAATCGGGCGTGCCCAGGAAAGCAAGGCGCATGACGAGGGTTTACCGGGCGGGGAACCGGCAGAAAAGCTGCGCCGTTGGTTCGCCGAAAAACCCACGGAGGCATCCATGCGCACCCTAGCCGCAGCCGCCCTAAGCCTCGGCCTGGCGCTCGGCGCCTGCAACCAGGCCGACCAGCGCAAGACCCAGGCGGACACCCAGGCCGCCACCCAGGACGTGAAACAGAGCGCCCAGAAGGTGGGCGAGGACGTGAAATCCTCGGTCAAGGACGTCGGCCTCGACGTGAAGAAGGTCGCCAAGGACCCCGAGGTGAAGAAGGCCGCGGGCGAGCTGAAATCCGCGCTGAAGGACTTCGGCGCCTCGGTCAAGGACGCCTCGAAACGGACCAAGGAGGGCGCCGAGCAGACCGGCGACGAGGTGAAGGACAAGGCGGACAACGGGAAGGGGTGAGATCGGCAAGCCAATACTCTCACCATGGCCCGCGTCATGCGGGCCACCCGAGGCGCCTGCCGCAGCTGATGCGGAACGACTTCGGTTTGGGTCACCTAGCCAACAAGCCGGGCAATGACGGAGGGGGAATATCAGGCATCCGCGCGCCCCTCCCCGTAGCGGACGACCTCGACCGTCTCCAGCGTGACCAGGCCGATGTTGGGCATCCCGTCCAGCTCGTCGAGGAACGGCCGGATCTTCGCCTCGGCGTCGACGATCTCGATCACCAGCGGCAGGTTGGCGGAGAGGTCGAGGATCTTGGCGGTGTGCAGCCGCAGCGATTGGCCGTAGCCCATCGGGCCGCGTAGCACCGTGGCCCCCGCCAGCCCCGCCCGGCGCGCCCGCAGCACGATCGCCTCGTAGAGCGGACGCCCTTCTGCGTGGCGGCCCTCCTCGGTGTAGATCCGAAGCAGCATCGCGGCCTGCGAGGCGTGCATTTCAGCTCCCCTTCACCGCATTGAGGCCGGCTGCGGCCACGTGGCCCAGCCAGACCGAGGCCAAGCATAGCACGACGGACAGGACCACGTTCAGGCCGGCGCGGGCGAGCTCGCCATCCTGGGCGAGCGTGAGCGTCTGCAGGCTGAACGACGAGAAGGTGGTGTAGCCGCCGCAGAGCCCCACCATCACGAACTGGCGCATGTCGCCGGGAACCAACACGCGGCCGTCCGGCCCGGTGAGGGTGGCGAAGAAGCCGATGACGAAGGAGCCCAGGACGTTGATCAGCAGGGTGCCCCAGGGAAAGGTCTGGCCGACGGTGTTCGCCACCAGGCTCGAACAGGCGTACCGCGCCATCCCGCCCAGCGCGCTGCCGAGGGCGATCCAGAGATAGGTGATCACCGCGATTGGTCTCCGGAGCTTACGGCCACGCTCCATAGGCGAGGTGCGGGAAAGCGTCCATGTCAGCTCACGGCCGCGATCACCTGGCCCAGCCGGGAGACGATCTCATCGATCTGCGCCGGCGAGACAATCAGCGATGGCGACAGCGCGACGATGTCGCCGGTGACGCGGACCAGCAGGCCCTGGTCGAATGCGGCGTGGAAGACCTGCTGCCCGCGCTCGCCGGGCGGGCGGCCGCGCGGCTCCAGCTCGATCCCGGCGACCAGGCCGTAGTTGCGGATGTCGACCACGCCGGGGCCGTCGCGCAGCGAATGCACCGCCGCCTCCCAGGCCGGCGCCAGCGCCGCCGCGCGCTCGAACAGCCCCTCGTCGCGATAGGTGTCGAGCGTCGCGAGCCCTGCGGCGCAGGCCAGCGGATGGCCGGAATAAGTGTAGCCGTGGAACAGCTCGAACGGGGACTGGGCGCCCTCGACCACCGTCTCGTAGACATGGCGGCGCACCCCCACCGCCCCCATCGGCACGGCGGCGTTGGTCATGCCCTTCGCCATGGTCAGCAGGTCGGGAAGCACGCCGAAGGCGTCCGCGGCGAAAGGCGCGCCCAGCCGGCCGAAGCCGGTGATCACCTCGTCGAAGATCAGCAGGATGTCGTGGCGGTCGCAGATCGCCCGCAGGCGCTCCAGGTAGCCCTTGGGCGGGACGAAGACGCCGGCCGAGCCCGCCAGCGGCTCGATGATCACCGCGGCTATGGTCGAGGCGTCGTGCAGGGCGACCAGCCGCGCCAGGGCGTCGGCCAGCTCGGCGCCGTGCTCCGGCTGACCGCGGCTGAAGGCGTTGCGCGCCGCGTCATGGGTGTGCGGCAGGTGGTCGGCCCCCGGCAGCAGGGGGCCGAAATCCTTGCGGTTATTGCCGATCCCGCCGACCGAGATACCGCCGAAGCCTACGCCATGGTAGCCGCGTTCGCGCCCGATCAGCCGCGTCTTTCCGGCCTTGCCGCGGGCCTTCTGGTAGGCGAGCGCGATCTTCAGCGCCGTGTCCACCGACTCCGAGCCGGAGTTGGTGAAGAACACCCGGTCCAGGTCGCCCGGCAGGATGGCCGCCAGCCGGGCGGCGAACTCGAAGGCCTTGGGATGGCCGAGGTTGAAGCTGGTCGCATAGCCGAGCTCGGCGGCCTGGGCCTGGATGGCCTCCACGATCCGCGGGCGGCTGTGGCCGGCGTTGACGCACCAGAGGCCGGCGGTCGCATCGAGCACCTTGCGGCCGTCCGGGGTGAAATAGTGCATGCCCTCGGCGCGGGCGACCAGCCGCGGCTCCGCCTTGAACCGCCGGTTGGGCGTGAACGGCATCCAGTAGGCGTCGAGGTCGTTGGCCGCCAGGACTGGGGCCCTGGGCCCCGGGGCTTCGACGGTCATGGCGCACCTCGCTCGACAGCCACGCGGCGCGCTGGGGGCGCCGGCTCAGGCCTTGCGGCGCGCCTTGGCCCGCGCCGCGGCGGGACGGCATTTGAGCAGCTCCTCGCGGGTCGTGTCGAGGATCTCGGCGGCCAAGGCCTTGTCCTGGCCCAGCTGGGCGGCGAGCGCGGTCGCGCCCACCAGCGCCGCAACCGTCAAAATGGCGTGCTTGCGGTCGGCGCCGCATTCGTCGGCCACCTTGTCGATCAGCTGCCGCACCAGGGCCAGATAGCTCGCCTCGACGGACTCCGGCCGACGGGCGACGTCCGCCCCCAGGATGGCGGCCGGGCAGGCCGGATTGTTCGCAGAGGTGAGGTCCCCCGCCAGGTAGTCGGAAAGGAAGGCCTCCCAGGCCGCATCGTCACCCAGATTGCGCGCCAGCTCCTCCCATTGGCCGCCCGCCTCCTGCAGCGCCGCCGTGCAGGCTTCCGAGAACAGCGCCTCCTTGCTGGGGAAGTAGCCGTAGAAGCCGCCGTGCGTCAGGCCGCACGCGCGCATGATCTCGTCGACGCCCACGCGATCGACGCCCTTCTCCAGGAACAGGCGCGCGGCGGTGTCGACGATGCGCCGTCGCGTCTCCTCCTTGCGGCCCAGCAGCGGGTTCAACAGCGTATCCTCACGGTTTTCCGTCTCTTAGCACTTCCCGGCCTGTGGCAAACGGCGGAAGTCCACGCTGCGCTGCAGCAAAAACCTCTGCCGGCATGCGTTGCGCCTCTTGAACGAGCGCAGCACAGAGCCACATGACGATCGTCATGCAGGATGACGGTCGTCATGCCACATGACGATCGTCATATGGGTTTGAGTGGGGATTTCGCCATGAGTCCGATCGTTCGGCGTCAGCTTTCGGCGGCGGCCGCCCTGCTGCTGACTTCCGCCGTCCTGCAGGGCTGCACCCGGGCCGAAGCCCAGGGCCCGGCGCCGGAGCCGCCGGCGGTGACGGTGGCCAAGCCGCTGGTGCGCATGGAGGCCGACTGGTCGGAGCAGTCCGGCCGGTTCGTCGCGGCCGAGACCGTCGACGTGCGCCCGCGCGTGTCGGGCTATCTCAGCACGGTGCACTTCAAGGACGGCCAGTTCGTGCAGAAAGGCCAGTTGCTGTTCACCATCGACCCGCTGCCGTTCCAGGCGCGCGCCGCCCGCGCCCGGGCCGAGCTTGCCCAGGCCGACGCCCGCCTGGAGCAGGCGGCAAGCGAACTGAAGCGCGCCGAAACCCTGCGCGCCGCCGACGCCATCTCCGCCGAGGAGTACGAAAGCCGCAAGGAAGCCCAGGCCCAGGCGCTCGCCGCGCGCGACGCCGCCCGCGCCGCCCTGCAGGGCGAGGCGCTGGATCTGAGCTACACCCGCGTCTACGCCCCGATTTCCGGCCGCATCTCCGACCGGCGGGTCGATCCGGGCAACCTGGTCGCCAACGGCGAGACGGTGCTCACCCAGATCGTCACGGTGGACCCGATCCGCTTCGAGTTCTCCGCCCCCGATGGGGCCCTGCCGCCTGAGGCCCTCGCCCGGAGCGGGCAGGCGCTGATCATGCTGCAGGGCGAGACCGGGTTCGGCCACGCCGGCCGGCTCGACTTCATCGACAACCGGGTGGACGCCGGCACCGGCTCGATCCGCGGCCGGGTGATCCTGGACAATCCGAGCGGGGCCTTCACGCCGGGCCAGTTCGGCCGGGTACGGGTCTTCTACGGCGCGCCCAAGCCGACGGTGCTGGCCCCGGACGCGGCGATCGGCTCGGACCAGTCGCGCAAGTTCGTGCTGGTGGTGAACCCCGCGGACCAAATCGAGTATCGCCAGGTCGAGCTCGGCCCGGAAGTCGGCGGCCTGCGGGTCGTGAAGAGCGGGCTCGCGCCCGACGACCGCCTGGTCATCCGCGGCGTCCAGTTCGCCCGCCCCGGCCAGAAGGTCCGCCCGACGGCCGGCCAGATCGCCGATCTCGCCGCCGGCTCCATAGGCCAGGCCGCCGCGCCGGAGGGGTGAGCCGAACGCGCTCCGCGCCCTTCCCTCCCCGTCATGGGGAGGGAAGATTGAGAAAGGAAAGGCGATGAGCCTGCCGCGCTATTTCATCGACCGGCCGGTGTTCGCCGCCGTCCTGTCCATCGTCATCACCCTGCTGGGCCTGATGGCCATCGGACGCCTGCCCGTCTCGGAATATCCGGAGGTCGTGCCGCCGACGATCTCGATCCAGGCGACCTATCCCGGCGCCAGCCCCGAGACCCTGGCGGAGACCGTCGCCGCGCCGATCGAGCAGGCGGTGAACGGGGTCGAGGGGATGATGTACGTCACCTCCCAGGCGACCGCCGACGGCCTGCTGACCATCAACGTCAACTTCAAGCTGGGCACGGACCTCGATAAGGCCCAGGTGCTGGTGCAGAACCGCGTGGCCACCGCAGAGCCGCGCCTGCCGGAGGAGGTGCGCCGGCTAGGCGTGGTGGTCGACAAGAGCTCGCCCACCTTCCTCATGGTGGTGCACCTGCTGTCGCCGGACGGCCGCTACGATCCGCTCTACGTCTCCAACTACGCCACGCTGAAGGTCCGCGACCAGCTGGCGCGCCTTCCCGGCGTGGCCGACGCCCGGCTGTTCGGCGGACGGGACTATTCGATGCGGATCTGGCTCGACCCGCAGAAGATCGCCGCGCTGAACCTGACCCCCAGCGACATCCTGGCCGGGCTGCGCCGGCAAAGCGTGCAGGTGGCGGCGGGCTCGGTGGGCGCCGAGCCCCAGGCCAGCGGCGCGGCCTATGAGATGACCGTCGAGGCCCCCGGCCGGCTGGTCGATCCCGAACAGTTCGCCCAGGTGGTGGTGGCCCGCGGGCCCGGCGGCGCTTTGGTGCGGGTGCGCGACGTCGGCCGGGTCGAGCTGGGCGCGGCGACCTATCAGGTCGACGCCTCGCTGGACGGCAAGAGGGCGGTCGCGATCGGCATCTTCCAGCGCCCGGGCTCGAACGCGCTGCAGACCGCCG
This sequence comes from uncultured Phenylobacterium sp., assembly GCA_966434565.1. Lineage (GTDB taxonomy): Bacteria > Pseudomonadota > Alphaproteobacteria > Caulobacterales > Caulobacteraceae > Phenylobacterium. Next base: position 1,767 of record CBJNAS010000049.1, on the reverse strand, counting down.
ACGCGGTGAAGGCTCAGATGGCTCAGCTCGCCAAGAGCTTCCCGGACGGGCTGAAGTACGACGTCGTCTACGACACCACCCGCTTCGTGAACGCCTCGATCGACAAGGTCGAGCACACCCTGTTCGAAGCCGTCATCCTGGTGGTGCTGGTGGTCTTCCTGTTCCTGCAGAGCTGGCGCGCCGCCGTCATTCCGGTGCTGGCGATCCCGGTCTCGATCCTGGGCAGCTTCGGGGTCCTGGCGGCGACCGGCGGGTCGATCAACACGCTCTCCCTGTTCGGCCTGATCCTGGCCATCGGCATCGTCGTCGACGACGCCATCGTCGTGGTGGAGAACGTCGAGCGGAACATCGCCCGGGGCCTCGATCCCAAGGAGGCGGCCAGGGTCTCGATGGACGAGGTGGGCGGGGCGCTGATCGCCATCGCCCTGGTGCTGACCGCGGTGTTCCTGCCGACCGCCTTCATGGGCGGGGTGGCGGGCCAGTTCTTCCGCCAGTTCGCCCTGACCATCGGCAGCGCCACCCTGATCTCCTGCTTCGTCTCGCTGACGCTGTCGCCGGCGCTCTGCGCCATCCTGCTGAAGCCGCATGCGACGCATGGGCGAGGGCCGCTCGGGCGCTTCTTCGGCGTCTTCAACGCCGGCTTCGAGCGGCTGGGGGAGCGCTACGGCCAGCTGACCGCGCGCACGGTGCGCTTCGTCGCCATCGCCGGCCTGCTCTATGCGGGCCTGCTGGCGGCGACCGGCGGCGCCTTCCTGGCCACGCCCAAGGGCTTCATCCCGCAGATGGACCGCGGCTACGGCATCGTGCTGGCCCAACTGCCGGAAGGCGCCTCGCTGCAGCGCACGCGCGCGGTGGTGGACGATGCGGTCAAGCGCATCGGCGCCGTGCCCGGCGTCACCCATGAGGCGGGCTTCGCCGGCTTCTCGGCGGCGACCCAGGCGCAGTCGACCAACATCGCCACCATCTTCGTCATCTACGACGACGCCGAGACGCGGGCGCGCAACGGCCGCACGGAGGCGGCCATCCAGGCGGATCTGCGCAAGGCGCTGGCCCCGATCCAGGACGCGGTGACCGTGGTGGTCAGCCCGCCGATGATCATCGGCCTGGGCTCGAGCGCGGGCGCCAAGATGATGATCGAGGACCGCGAGGGCAAAGGCTACGCCGCGCTCGCCGACGCGACCCAGGCGGTGATCGGCGAGGCGATGAAGGACCCGCACGTGGGCTTCGCCTTCACCCCCTACGAGGCGCGCACGCCCCGGCTGAAGGTCGACATCGATCGCGACAAGGCCGAGGCGGCCGGAACGCCGGTGTCGGAGATCGACGACGCCCTGCAGGTCTATCTGGGCTCGGCCTACGTCAACGACTTCAACTATCTGGGCCGCACCTATCGGGTCACCGCCCAGGCGGACGGCGACTTCCGCCGCACGCCCGACGACCTGAACCGGCTGTGGGCGCGCAACCTGGACGGCAAGATGACGCCGCTGGCCAGCGTGGTCACCGCCCACGACGCGACGGGCCCGGCCCGCGTGCCGCGGCACAAACTGTTCGCGGCCGCCGACCTCAGCGCCGCCAGCGCGCCCGGAGCCTCCTCCGGCCAGCTGATGGACGCGATGGAGCACGCCGCCCAGAAGGCGCTGCCGCCCGGCTTCGGCTTCGAATGGACCGAGCTCGCCTATCTGCAGAAAACCGAGGCCAGCGGCGCGCTGGGAGTGTTCCTGCTGGCCAGCCTGTTCGTCTTCCTGGTGCTGGCGGCGCAGTACGAGAGCG
>CBJNAS010000048.1:0-14709 GCA_966434565.1 uncultured Phenylobacterium sp. | reverse complement strand
GTGAATCCGCCTGCAGACCCCCTTCTCCCCCCTCTCTTGGTAACTCCTCGACTTCGCGCGCTCCGATCTCGCCGCCCTGCGCCGGGCGCTGCTGGATCCGACCGACCACAGGCCCTGGCTGGACGTGGCCTCCGCGCGCGAGGGACAAGGCGCGCTCGCCGGGGCGCTGGAGGCGCTCGCCCGCGCCACCGCGCTGGACGGCGGGGCCGCGCTGGCCGCCCGCGCGCAGCGCGAACGCGTCCGCCTCCGGCTCAACTAGCTGGCGTCCGGCCCCTCCGCGCCCTATGTGGCGCAGGTAGCCGTCGGGAGCGCAAGCCCATGTCTCTGAAGGTCGCCGTGCAGATGGATCCCATCGAGGGGATCAATATCGAGGCGGACACGACCTTCCTGATGATGGAGCAGGCCCAGGCCCGCGGCCACAGCCTGTTCGTCTACACCACCGACACCCTGGCGCTGGAGGACGGCCGCGCGCTGGCCCGCGGCCGCGACGTCGAGGTCCAGCGGGTCAAGGGCGAGCACGCGCGCCTGGGACCGTTCCGCCGCGCCGAGCTCGCCGAATTCGACGTCGTCCTGCTGCGCCAGGACCCGCCGTTCGACATGCACTACATCGACACGACCTTCTTCCTGGAGGCCGTGCACCCGCGGACCCTGGTGGTGAACAATCCCGTCGAGGTGCGCAATGCGCCGGAGAAGCTGTTCGTCACCAAGTTCCCCGGCCTGCAGCCGCCGACCCTGATCACCCAGGACCGCGAGGCGATCTACGACTTCCGCGCCCGGCACGGCGACGTGGTGCTGAAGCCGCTGAACGGCCGCGGAGGATCGGGCGTCACGCGGCTGCTGGCCGACGATCCCAACCTCGACGCCCTGCTCGAGCTGCACGCGCAGATCGGACGCGAGCCGGTGATCCTGCAGAAGTTCTTGCCGGCGGTGACCAAGGGGGACAAGCGCATCCTGCTGGTCGACGGCGAGGTCGTGGGCGGCATCAACCGCGTGCCCGAGAAGGGCCAGATCCGCTCCAACATGGCCGTCGGCGGCAAGCCCGAGCCGGTCGAGCTGACCGCCCGCGACCGCGAGATCTGCGCCGCCATCGGGCCGGAGCTGAAGCGCCGCGGGCTGATGTTCGTCGGCATCGACGTGATCGGCGACTGGCTGACCGAGATCAACGTCACCTCCCCCACCGGCGCCGTGGCCCTGAAGCGCTTCACCGGGATCGATGCGGCCGAGTTCCTCTGGGAGCGGATCGAGGCGCTGCGGGCAGGCAGCGGATGAATTCAACCCAACGTAAGCTTGAGCTTGCACTCTTCCCGTTATGTTCTAACTTCGTTCCAGAACGTCGATGAGCACCCACATCGTTTGTGGATAACTTTTGACGTCGATCCGGGGGCGGAGCATGGCGGCGCGGGTAGTCACTTTGGCGTTCCAGGGCGTCGACGCCGTGCGGGTGGACGTGGAGGTGCAGTTCACCCGGGGAGAATCGGCTTTCCTGCTTGTCGGCCTGGGGGACAAGGCTGTCGCCGAGAGCCGTGAGCGCGTACGCGCCGCTTTCACCGGAATAGGCCTGGGCTGGCCCGGCAAGCGGATCATCGCCAACCTGGCGCCGGCGGACCTGCCCAAGGTCGGCAGCCACGACGACCTGCCGATCGCGCTCGCGGTGAGGGCCGCGATGGGCGTGATCCCGCCCGACGCGCTCGACGGCGGGGCCGCGATGGGCGAGCTGTCGCTTGACGGACGGATCGCGCCGGTGGCCGGCGCCCTGCCGGCCGCCGTCGCCGCCGGCGGGCTGGGACTGGGCCTCATCTGCCCGCAGGCGTGCGGGCCCGAGGCGGCCTGGGCCGCGGAGACCCGCATCCTGGCCGCCCCCTCCCTGATCGCCCTGGTGAACCACTTCCGTGGCGTGCAGGCGCTGTCGCCGCCTGCGCCCGGGCGGATGCTGGACGGCGAAGGCGTTCCCGACCTGCGGGACGTCAAGGGCCAGGAAAACGCCAAGCGGGCGCTGGAGATCGCCGCCGCCGGGGGGCACAACCTGCTGTTCATCGGCCCACCCGGCTCGGGCAAGTCGATGATGGCCCAGCGTCTGCCCGGCCTGCTGCCGCCGCTCACGGCGGCCGAGCTGCTCGAGACCTCGATGGTGCACTCGATCGCCGGCCTGATCGCCAAGGGCGAGCTGCGCCGCGCCCGCCCGTTCCGCAGCCCGCATCACTCCGCAAGCATGGCGGCCCTCACCGGCGGCGGGGTCAAGGCCAAGCCGGGCGAAGTGAGCCTAGCGCACAACGGCGTGCTGTTCCTCGACGAGCTGCCGGAATTCGGCGTCCAGGCCCTGGATTCCCTGCGCCAGCCGCTGGAGACGGGCGAGGTTGTGGTGGCCCGCGCCAACGCCCACGTGCGCTATCCGGCGCGCGTGCAGCTGGTGGCGGCGATGAACCCCTGCCGCTGCGGCCATGGGGGGCCCGGCCGCGGCGCCTGCGGGCGCGCGCCGCGGTGCCAGACCGACTACCAGGGGCGGGTCTCGGGTCCGCTGATGGACCGCATCGACCTGCAGGTGGAGGTCCCGCCGGTGACCCCCGCCGATCTCGCCCTGCCGCCGCCGGCGGAGGGCACGGCCGAGGCTGCGGCCCGCGTGGCCGGCGCCCGCGCGCGCCAGGCGGAGCGCGCGGCCCAGGGCGGCGACGGCGCGGTGGCGCTCAACGCCCTGGCGGGCGGCGAATGGCTGGAGAAAGCCGCCGCCCTGGACGCCCCGGCGCGCGCGCTCTTGAGCAAGGCCGCAGAGGCAGGGGGACTGACGGCGCGCGGCTGGACGCGCACCCTGCGGCTCGCCCGGACGATCGCCGACCTCGAGGGATCAGGCGAAGTGCGCAGGATTCACGTGGCCGAGGCGCTGATCTATCGCCGGGCCTCGGCGGTCGGGGCGAACGGCCCTGTGTTCGCGCGATAGGATGCCTCGCGCCAGCTGTTCCAGACGCCTACCCCCAGGGTGAGCGTGAGCGCATAGGTCCAGATGACGATGGCGGACAGATAGGCCCACTGCTCGACATGGGTGTCGACCAGCTTGGCGATATGCGTGGCCGTCGCGAGCAGCTGAAACGCAGCGGCCGGCATGGGCCAATACTTGGCGCTGCGAAGGGCGATCCAGACAAGCAAGCCCAAAAGCGCGGCATCCAGCCCGAAACCGATCCACTGGACATGAGGCCAGGAGAGGTCACGCAAGGTGACCGTCAAGACCGCGTTGAGGCATAATCCCCAAACGACGAGTCGTTCCTCGACGCCGCCTCGCAACATGGCCCCGATCGCAACGAGGGCCATGATGAGCGGACCGAACCAGGCTGGCAGATCAGGCAAAAGGCGGATCCCCCGAGCAAGTCGAGGGATCCATATTAGCCCAGAAATTCAGGATGGTCAGGCGGCCGAAACCGCGCGAAGCGCACGCCCTCTGGCAGCGACGCGGGTGTCGATGTGCGGGGGTTTGTTGACGCCGCCGAAATCGTCCATCGTGACCGCGCCGAGCCCGACATGCTCCTTTGCGATCGTCAGTTCCTTGTGCGCCTCGACGAGGGCGCGGCGCGCCTCGGCTAGCGCCATCATCGCCTCGGTGGCGCGCTCCACCGCGCCCTGGCCGATCAGGGCCGACGCGCCGGCCTGCTTGCGCAGCGACGGCATGACGCCCGTGAAGTTGGCGGCCTTGGCGATCGCAACGTCGACCGCGCTTTCGGCGTCCCAAAGGGCAGTGGCGATCTGTTCGGCGGCCATACGGCGTTCTTTGAGCATGAGTCTCTCCTTCGCGCGGATCGATGCCCCCGCGCGCATAAGGTCAGTGGTGGGTTTGAGGTGGGTTGAAGGTTACGCTAAACGCGACCTAACTCTGCGAGGGCGCGAAGCCCGGCGAGCATCCCCCCGAAGGCGAGAGCCGAAACGATGGCGATGCCCACGATGATTCCGATCCTCGCGAGCGGGCCTAATTCGTTTCGGGAGCGTCGACGTCCGTCTCCGGCCTGAAGTTCTCGTCGAGCAACACCCAGGTCATGCAGAGGATCTCCCGCAAGACCATCTCGGAAGGTTTGAAAGGCGCCAGCTTCCGGGTCGCGGAAACCAGGTGCCTCGCCATGGAAGCCTGCGCCGGCGTCGCCGAAAGGTCGACGAGCTGCCGCTCCAGCTGATCCCAGGAGAAGGTCGGGATCAATTCCTCCCGCCGCTCCGCCTTGGGCCAGCGGGCCTCGAACGCGTCGATCTCCCGCTTCAGCCGTAGGGCCCGGCCGATCGCTGCGCGATCTTCGAAGTTGTGGCGCCACTCGCCCATCGGATGTCTCCCTGCTGGTGGAGACATCGGGCCACGGCGCCGGGCGGTTGTCTGTCCTGATCGCGTCCTGTCCTGATCCGGTCGGGACAAGGTCGACATCCAGACTGCGGACCAGGCGCGCAGCCTCATAGCGGTCGGGAACGCCCAGCTTGCGGCGGGCCCTGTCGCAATAGGTGTCGACGGAAGTCTTCGACATCCCGAGCTTGCGGGCGATCTCCTTGGAGCTGAGATGCTGGTCGACGAGACGCAGACATTCTCGCTCGCGCGGCGTGAGCAGCTCGACCGGGTCGTCCTTGATGACCGGCGGATTTCGCATGGCGCACCAAGTTAAACGTGATTAGACGATTTCGTCTACTTTGCCGCGTGTCGCAGCGCGAGATTTTATCGGGCTATGGCCAGCTTTTCGCCGCCTTCGCCGATATCGGCGCGCACCACATCCGGCGGGCGACCAGACCCGAGTTTTTCCCGACGACTTGACCGGATGTTAAGCGCGCCTGCCTAGGCTCCGCGCATGCGCAGACCCCCTCGCCCTTTGTCGTCGCGACGTCCGGCGCGCGCCCAGATCACCGCGGAACAACTTGCGGCGCTCAGCCACGAGTTCCGCACGCCGCTCAACGGCATCCTTGGCATGACACGCCTGCTGGAAGGCACGCCGCTCAGCGCCGAACAGCGCGCCTATGCCGTGGCGCTGCGCGAGAGCGGCGAGCACATGCTGGGGCTGGTCAACGACCTGCTCGACTACGCCAAGCTGGGCGCCGGCAAGATCGAGCTGCAGCTCGGCGTGGTCGACGTGGAGGACCTGCTGCGCGGGATCTGCGAGCTGCTGTCGCCGCGCGCCGCGGAAAAGGGCCTGGAAGTGGGCTGGCGCGCGCCTGCGGGCGTCGGCCAGATCCGCGCCGACGAAGGCCGGATCCGCCAGGTCCTGCTCAATTTCGCCGGCAACGCCATCAAGTTCACCGAGGCCGGCGGCGTGCTGGCCAGTGTCGAGGCGCGTCCTGACGGACGCCTCCGGTTCATTGTCGAGGACACCGGCCCCGGCGTGCCGACCGATCAGCGCGAACGGATCTTCGAGGCGTTCGCCCAGGCGGACGCCGCGCACGCCGCGCTGGGCGGGGCGGGGCTGGGCCTGGCGATCACGCGCCGGCTGGCCCGCGCCATGGCGGGCGAGGTCGGCGTCGAGGACCGCCCGCTCGGCGGCGCGCGCTTCTGGTTCGAGGCCCCTTTCGACGGCCTCGCGGAACCTGCGGTGGAGGCGCCCCTGGCTGGCCGCACGGTGGCCGTGGCCTCGCCCAATCCCATCGTGCGCGAGGCCGCGACCGGCCAGATCCGCGCGTGTGGGGGCAAGGCTGTAGCCGCGGAGACCATCGAGCTTCTGCTCGCCCGCACCAAGTCCGGCGACGTCGTGCTGATCGACCACGTCCTGGCGCAGGACGGTGCGCCGGCTCCCGCCGACCGCCGCGCGATCGTGCTGCTCGGCGCGCGCGAGCGAGACCGACTGGACGCCTGCCGCGCCGCCGGCTTCGCGGGCTATCTGATCAAGCCGTTGCGGCGCGCCTCTTTGGCCGAGCGGGTGCTGGTCGCCGCCCGAACCGATGTCGACCGCGCCGACGTCGACCATGGGCCGGCCGACCCCCAGGACGAGCGCATCGCGACCGCCGCCGCCCCGGGCGCACGCGTGCTGCTGGTCGAAGACAACCCGGTCAACGCCCTGCTCGCGCGCGCGTTGCTCGTGCGCGAGGGCTGCGAGGTGGACCACGCGCGTGTCGGCGAGGAGGCCCTGGCCGCGCTCAGCGTCGGGACCTACGACATCATCCTGCTGGACATGCGAATGCCCGGCCTTTCGGGCGAACAGGTCGCGCGGTTGCTTCGAAAACGCGGCGTCGACACGCCCATTGTGGCGCTGACCGCCAACGGCTTCGACGACGACCGCAGGGCCTGCCTCGACGCCGGGATGGACGATTTCCTGGTCAAGCCGCTGACCCCAGACGGCTTGCGCGCCGTGCTGTCGCGGTGGGCGCGCGTCGGCTGGACGGATCGGCCGGCGCAGGCCAAGGTCGGCTGACCAGGGCGCGGGGGCGCGCCACACCCGGAGCATTGGATGAGCGCGCCTGCGGCGAGCCGAAAGCGTGGGGTTCTCGGCGCGCTCGCGGTCTTCCTCGAACGTCGCTCACTGGTCATGCTGACGCTCGGCTTCGCCTCCGGCCTGCCGAACCTGCTGATCTTCGACACCCTTTCAGCCTGGCTGCGCGACGCCGGCCTTTCGCTCGAGATCATCGCCGTCTTCAGTCTGGCGACGCTCGCCTACTCGGCCAAGTTCATCTGGGCGCCCCTGGTCGACCGCTCGCAGGTTCCGGTCCTGACCGGGCTGCTCGGCCATCGCCGCTCCTGGATGCTGCTCTGCCAGGGGCTGATCGTCCTGGGTCTGTGGCTGGTCGCCGGCTCCGATCCGAAGACCAATCTAGCGCTCACGGCGGTTTTCGCGGTGTTCGTGGGTTTCATGGGCGCGACCCAGGACATCGTCATCGACGCCTGGCGGATCGAAGCGGCGCCGCAGTCCGAGCAGGGCGCGCTCGCGGCCGCGTACCAATGGGGTTATCGCCTCGCCACCATCGTCGCCGGCGCCGTCCCTCTCGTGCTCGCCGAGCAGTTCTCGTGGCATGTTTCCTATGCGGCGATGGGGGCGATGATGCTGATCGGAGCAGCCGGCGTCCTCGCCGCGCCGCGTGAAGCCGCGCACCAGCTGCGGCCCTTCCACGCCGAAGGTCTCACGGCCAAGCCTGCGCTGGAGATCCCCGAATGGATCTTGCGCCTCGCGCTCTTCGCCCTGGGCGCGGTCGTCCTCGGCTCGGGGCTCGCCGGCGACGCCGGCCTGCTGTCGGGGGTGCTTTCCGCGCTGGGACAGTCCGCGGCGGGCGCCGCTGTGAAGACGGCCTGGACGGCGAAGTCGACGGGCGTGTTCGTTCAGCTTTTCGGCGTGCTGGCCGGCGGCGTCATCATCGTGCTGGCGGCCCGCCCGCTCCCTGGGGTGCGGACCCGACCGGGCGTCTATCTCGGCGCCGCCCTTGGCGAACCGCTGAAGGACTTCTTCGCCCGCTACCGCCGCGCCGCGGGCCTGATCCTCGCGCTCATCTGCCTCTACCGGCTGACCGATTTCGTGCTGAACATCATGAACCCGTTCTATCTGGATCTCGGGTTCAGCAAGACCGAGATCGCCGAGGTCCGTAAGGTCTTCGGCGTGGTCGCGACCATGGCGGGTGTGTTCCTGGGCGGCTTCGCGGTCGCGCGCTTCGGACTGATGCGCGCGCTCCTCATCGGCGCCTTCGCCGCCCCGCTCAGCCATTTCGCATTCGCCTGGCTGGCGACCGTCGGGCCGGACATGCGCGCGCTCCTCGTCGCCATCGGCGTCGAGAACGCCTGCGCCGGCTTCGCCGGAACCTGCCTCATCGCCTACATGTCGAGCCTGACGCGCGAGGGCTTCACGGCCACGCAATATGCGCTGTTCTCGTCGCTCTATTCGCTGCCTGGCAAGTTGCTGGCGTCGCAATCCGGCCGCATCGTCGAAGCCTCGGCCGCAGCGGCTGACGGCGGTGGTCCGCTCGCCTCGCTGAAGGCGCTGTTCGCCGGGATGCGGCCGGAGTCCTATGCGAGCGCGCTGGCCAAGTCGCATGTCTCGCCCCAGGCCCTTGGCGTCGGCTATTTCGTCTTCTTCACCTATTCGGCCGCGATCGGCGTCGTCGCCATCGTGCTCGCCGTCATCGTCACAGCCCAATCCCGGCAGCCGGCGGCGAAGGACCCTCACGCTGGCTGAGCTCCGAGACCCTCACGCCAGGCAGACCACCTGCGCCACGCGCAGGTCGTGACGCAGGGCCTGGGCCGCCTTGCCGTAGTTCTGCGGCGTCAGCGGCGCGCCGGAGGCCGGCGCAGCGGGCAGGGCCGCGCCGGCCTCGTCGATCAGGCGCCGCACGGTCTCCGGCGCGGTGGTGTAGATGCGGCCCCGCCGCGGGGCTTCGGCGATGGTCACGCCCACCACCCGGCCGCGGGCGTCGAGCGCCGGGGCGCCGGAGAGGCCGCCCAGCGTGCCCTTCAGACCTTCGGTGCGGCCGACCTCGGCCCAGACCAGCACCGGCTCTGTGCGGGCGCCGCGGCCGCGCACCACCAGGTTCTCGCGCCCGATCAGCCGCGAGGCCGCTTCGCCGGGCTCGCCCTGGGGAAAGCCCGGATGGAAGGCGAGCTCGCCTTCCCGGAGCGGAGCCGCCAGGTCGAGCGGCAGGGCCGGGGCGCCGCCTACCGTCCGCAACAAGGCGGCCTCGCCGCGGGGGTCGATCTTCGCGCGGGCAGCCACCCCTCGGCCGTCGCCCACGACGAGCGCCGCCTGGCGACAACCATCGACGACGTGCCGCGCGGTGATCCACAGACCATCCGAGGCCACCGAGAAGGCCGTGCCGGCCGAGGCCCCCGGGTGTTCCGGCACGTCGACGCTGACCGCTGGATCGAAGGGCGAGGCCGGACCGATCAGCGCGCCCTCCGCCTCGACCGGCGGGCGGGTAGGGGTGGGCAGGGGCGCATTGACGTGCTCCTGCCGGTGCAGCGCGAGATAGAGCAGGCCGCCCACCACGCCGCCGTAGATCAGCCAGTCCGGAATGCGCAGGCGCACGGCTTCCCTCAGGCGGCCACGGCGGCGGCCACGATCATGGCGGTCGCGAGCTTGGCGCCGACCAGCACCGCGGCGGCGGCCACCTCGCCGTCCTGGATCCGCTTGGGCAGGCCGTGCAGCACCAGGTCGACGAGGCGGAACACGAGCAGCTGCACGACGACGATCGCCGCGCCCCAGAGCGCCAGGTCCGCCATCGAAGTCGAGGCCTTCAGCGAATAGGCGAGCGGGATGGCCAGGCCCACCAGGACGCCGCCCACGTCCAGGGCCGCGGCGACATTGCCTTCGCGGATCATGGTGATCTCGCGATAGGGCGTCAGCAGGATGTAGACGGCGGCGGCCAGGAACAGCATGCCCACGCTGACCGTGACGTGCAGCAGGGTCACCGGAAATCCGCTCGCAAAAGCCTCCACCACCGGCGATGTCATTGACGCCCTTCCCCGACAAACCAGGGGTGCTTAGCATGAATCCAACAGGCGAGTGTCATTCGCCACTTAGGCGAGCACGTTTGAAAACTTCGCCTCCCGCCGCTAGCCTGCCCGGCGATGCTCCCCGCAATCCCGGCCTGGATCGACCTTGCCATCGCCGGCCTGGCCTATGCCTTCGCCATGTCGATGGGATCCGCGCCGGAGCGGATCGTCGGCGGCTCGTGCGCCGGCTGGCTGATCTACAACAACGTCGTGGCGCCGCATCACCTCGGCGAGATGCTGCCGTTCCACCTGGTCAAGGACGCGCTCGAACTGGCGCTGATCACCGCGCTCGCGGTGCGGTTCGATCGATGGTGGCTGCTGGTGGCGGGCATGAGCGTCGTCCTGTGGGTGGCCACCGACGCCGCGGGCCTGATCCTGCCGGTCGACGGCTGGGCGTTCGGCACCGCCATGCTGATCTGGAGCTACATCTTCATCGCCGCCCTCGCCGCGGGGACGTGGACGAGCTGGCGGCGGCGGGCGGCGGCGGCGCGGCCCGGCGCGCCCCCGGTCGCGCTGGGACAGCCCCACGCGACGCGGGCGCCTGAGCCTCACCTGCAGGACGCCTAGGGTGGTTCTGGATTATTCCGCCGCGGCTTGACGCCGCGCGCTGGCGCGGAGCTTTTCGCTTTCGCTCTTCAGCTGGCCGCAGGCGGCGAGAATGTCGCGGCCGCGCGGCGTGCGGATCGGCGAGGCGTAGCCCGCGCGGTTCAGGACCGCGGCGAAGGCCTCGATCGTTCCCCAGTCGGAGCACTGGTGCTCGGTCCCCGGCCAAGGATTGAAGGGAATGAGGTTGATCTTGGCGGGAATGCCCTTGAGCAGCTTGACCAGCGCCTTGGCGTCGGCCGGGCTGTCGTTGACGCCCTTCAGCATGACGTACTCGAAAGTCACACGCTTGGCGTTCGAGAGGCCGGGATAGGCGCGGATCGCCGCCATCAGCTCCGCGATCGGATACTTTCTGTTCAGCGGCACCAGCTTCTCGCGCAGCGCGTCATTGGTCGCGTGCAGCGAGATGGCCAGCATCGCCTGGGTGCGCTCGCCGAGCTCGGCGAGGCTGGGGACCACGCCCGAGGTGGACACGGTGATCCGCCGGCGGGAGATGGCGATCCCTTCGTTGTCGGCGATGATGTCGATCGCCTGCGCGACGTTGTCGAGGTTGTAGAGCGGCTCGCCCATGCCCATGAAGACAATGTTGGAGAGCCGCCGGTCCTCCTTGGGCGAAGGCCATTCGCCGAGGTCGTCGCGGGCGACCTGCACCTGGGCCACGATCTCGGCCGCGGTCAGATTGCGCACCAGCGCCTGCGTGCCGGTGTGGCAGAAGGTGCAGTTGAGCGTACAGCCGACCTGGCTGGAGACGCAGAGCGCGCCCGCCCGGCCGACATCGGGGATGTAGACGGTCTCGACTTCGATACCAGGCGCCATGCGGATCAGCCACTTGCGGGTTCCGTCGCGGCTGACCTGCCGCTCGATCACCTCCGGACGGGCCAGGCTGAAGGCCTCGGCCAGCGCCGCGCGGGTCTCCTTCGCCACGTCGGTCATGGCCGCGAAGTCGGTCACGCCGTAGTGGTGGATCCAGCGCCAGAGCTGGGAGGCGCGCATGCGCGCCTTCTCCGGACGCACGACCTCGGCCTGCGCCAGGGCCTCGGCCAGCTCAGCCCGGCCCATTCCGGAGAGATTAGGGCTCGAGAGATTGGGGCCGGCGAGCTTCGGCTGGGATGGCGGCGCGCCGGAGCTGGCGCTGCGCGTAAGGTCGAGGGTGGCGCCCAAGGGTCCGAAATTCCTGATCTGAAGTCGCGGGAATATAGGGGAGGGGCTCTCTTGCGCCAAATCCTGAGGCGGCGTACCGCCGGTGGGCCAGGGAGGACAGGCGAATGCGGGCGCTACTGAGCACTCATGCCGGCGGACCGGACAGCCTGGTCCTGAGCGAGGTCGCAAGTCCCGAGCCCAAGGCGGGCGAGGTGGTGATCGACGTCGCCGCCTGCGCCGCCAACTTCCCCGACGTCCTGATCATCGAGGACAAGTACCAGTTCAAGCCCGAGCGGCCCTTTTCCCCAGGAACCGAGGTCTCCGGCGTGATCAAGGCCGTGGGCGCGCATGTCAGCCAGTTCCAGCCTGGCGACCGGGTCATCGCCAAGATGGTGTGCGGCGGCATGGCCGAGGAGGTTGCGGTGGACGCAGCCAACGTCTCGCCGATCCCGGACGCCATGCCCTTCGACGAGGCGGCCGCCCTGCTGATGGGCTACGGCACCAGCCACCATGCGCTCAAGGACCGCGCGGGCCTGCGGCCCGGCCAGACGCTGCTGGTGCTGGGCGCCGCCGGCGGGGTCGGCCTGGCGGCGGTCGAGCTCGGCAAGGCGATGGGCGCGCGCGTGGTGGCCGCCGCCTCCAGCGCCGAAAAGGTCGAGCTCTGCAAAAAGCACGGCGCCGACGCCGGCGTCGTCTACGGACGCGGGCCTCTGGACCGTGACGCACAGCGCGCGCTCACCGAGGCCTTCAAGGCCGAGACAGGCGCGGACGGCGCGGACGTGATCTTCGATGCGATCGGCGGGGATTACGCCGAGCCGGCGCTGCGGGCGATCGCCTGGGAAGGCAAGTACCTGGTGGTGGGCTTCGCCGCCGGCGAAATCCCGAAGATCCCGCTGAACCTTCCCCTGCTCAAGGCCTGCGAGATCGTGGGCGTGTTCTGGGGCGCCTGGACCCTGCGCGTCCCCGAGCGTCATCGCCAGAATGTCGCCGAGCTGATCGCCCTCTACCAGGCGGGCAAGATCCGGCCCCACGTCTCCGAGCGCTTTCCCCTGGCCCAGGGACCCCAGGCGATCGCCCGCCTGGCCAACCGCGAGGCCCTGGGCAAGGTCGTGGTCATGATGGACTGAGCGACCGCGGCGCGAGACGGAGGGGGCGTTCGAGGCCGTCGACAGATCCTACCGGCGCCTGAGCTTGTTCCAGACGCGCCGCCAAGACAGCCTGATCTCGCGCGACGGAGCGCCTGCCGGGGCCTCGGTCAGGCCGGTCGGAAGGCCGTCGATGCTGAACTGGCTGTTCTCGGCGCGAAACGCCGCGAGCTCGGCCTCGGTCCTGTGGTCGGCCCAGGTGACCAGAGACGGCCGTTCGCCCTGGTAGGCGTAGCGGGGCACGCCGAATCCGCAGGAGACCCGCACGAGCTCGACGTCCAGACGCACCATCTGCCGCGCGCCGTGCGGCTCTCTCCCGTCAAAATGGCTGGCGATCAGCGCGGCGTAGGTCTCGCTGCCGCGCGGGAGCACCCGCCCGCGCCCATAGAGCCGCAGGATCTGGGGCGCGCCTTCGAACGCGCAGACCATCAAGGTGAGTCGACCGTCCGCCTCGAGGTGGGCGGCGGTCTCGTTGCCGCTGCCTGTAAGGTCCAGATAGATCGCTGTCTGCTTGTCGACGACGCGCAGCGCGTCCAGGCCCTTCGGCGACAGGTTTATCCGCGCGCCCGCCGCAGTCGAGGCGACGAAGAAGACGTGCTGCTTGGCGATGAAGGCGCGGTGCTCAGGTCGGATCTCCGCGAACTTCCGCGCCATCTCAGATCGCGTGCTTCTTCCAGAGCTCGTCGGTCTTGATGACGTCGCGGATGAAGGCGGCGTGCAGCGCCCGCTCGGCCTCGGTCGAGCGCGGCGCCAGCGGGCGAGGGCGCGCGCCATAGACGTTCTGCTTGGCTGCCGCCACGGCCGTGACCATGGCCGCCGAGGTCAGCTCGAGCCGCCGTTCGCGCCCGCCCTTCAGCTCCAGATAGACGGCCGCCAGCAGCCGCGCGTCGATGAGGGCGCCGTGCTTCTCGCGCTCGGACAGCGAAATCTTGAAGCGCTTGCAGAGCGCGTCCAGGGAGTTGTGCATCCCCGGGAAGCGCTGCTTGGCGAGCGCCAGGGTGTCGACCCAGCGGCTTTCGTGGATCGGCGAGCGGCCGATGCTGTTGAGCTCCCAGTTGACGAAGGCCCGGTCGAATCCGGCGTTGTGCGCCACGATCGGGGCATCGCCCACGAACTCCAGGAAGCCGTCGACCACCTCGGGATGCTCGAACCTGGGTTTGCCGCGCAGAAACTCGGCGGAGAGGCCATGCACCCGCTCGGCCTCCACCGGCATGTCGCGGCACGGGTCGATATAGACGTGAAAGCTGCGCCCGGTCGGGACGAAGTCCTCGATCTCCAGGCAGGCCAGCTCCACCAGGCGGTGGCCGAGATTGGGCTCGAAGCCGGTGGTTTCGGTGTCGAGGACGATCTCGCGCGCCATGGCGCAGTTTTGGCCTGCTTCGGCTTCTTTGATCAACCCGCCGGGCCGCGGCGTATTGGACGCCGCTGTGGATCGCGCATGACGGCGAGGATCTCCGCCACCTGGCGGCGGACCGGCTCCAGGCCGCGGCTGGTGTCGATCACAAAGTCCGCACGCGCGCGCTTCTCGGCGTCGGGCATCTGCCGGGCGAGAATGGCGTCGAGGTGCTCCGGGGTCATGCCCTCGCGCTGCAGCACGCGCGCCCGCTGCATCTCCGGCGGCGCCGTGACCACGGCCACAGCGTCCATGCCGCGGTCGCCGCCGCTCTCGAACAATAAGGGGATGTCGAGCACCACGAGATCCGCGCCGCTCGCCTCGGCGTCCTCAAAGAAGGTGCGCCGCAGCCCGCCGATGATCGGATGGACGATGCCGTTCAGACGTTCGAGCGCCTCGGGATCACCGAGCACCGTGCGGCGCAGCGCCTCGCGGTCCACCGCGCCATCCTCGACCACGCCGGGAAAGGCTTCGCCCACCGGACCCACGCAGGCGCCGCCCTTGGCGTAGGAGGCGTGGACTTCGGCGTCCGCGTCATAGACCGGCACGCCGGCCGCGCGAAACATGGCCGCGGTGGTCGACTTGCCCATGCCGATCGAGCCGGTGAGGCCCAGAATGATCAAGCCTAGCCTCCGAGCGCGGCGATGCAGAGAGCGCGGATATCGACCGACTTCGGCGGCACCCGGCCGAAGAAGGCCTCGAAGGACGGTCCCGCCTGGCGGATCAGCATCTCCAGCCCGTCGACGGTTCGCCGCTGCAAGGCTCTGGCCTGCGCGAGGAGCGGGGTCTCCAACGGCTTGTAGGTCATGTCCATGACCACGGCGCTTGCCGGCGTGCTTTCGACCGGCAGCTCGGGCATCTGCTCGGTCAGGCCGGCGGAGGTGGCGTTGATCACGGCGGTCGCGTCCTCGAAGGCCGCGGCGGCCGCATCCAGCGCATAGGCCCGCACGCGCCGGCCGAGGGCGCCCGCGACGATCTCCGCCCGGGCGAGGGTGCGGTTGACGACACGGACCTCG
>CBJNAS010000047.1:0-14772 GCA_966434565.1 uncultured Phenylobacterium sp. | reverse complement strand
TCGTCCTGGGCGAGCGGCTCGTCGCGGCCGTAGTGCTCGCGCGCCCTGGCCTTGGCCTCCGCCTCCGTCTCCTCGACGAACACCGCGCCGTCCGGCCCGAACCAGGCCGGGATGCGATGGCCCCACCAGAGCTGGCGCGAGATGGTCCAGGGCTGGATGTTGCGCATCCACTCGAAGTAGGTCTTCTCCCAGTGACGCGGCGCGAAGATCGTGGCGCCCTTCTCCACCGCCTCGATGGCGGGCCTGGCCAGCACCTCGGCGTTCACGAACCACTGGTCGGTGAGGTAGGGCTCGACCACGACGCCCGAGCGGTCGCCGTGGGGCACGGTGTGACGGGTCTTCTCGATGCCGCGCAGCAGGCCCAGCGCCTCGAATTCCTCGACCACCTGCTTGCGCGCGACGAACCGGTCGAGGCCGCGGTAGGCCTGCGGGACCTCGTCGTTCAGCCGACCGAAGTCGTCGAGGATGTTGATCATCGGCAGGCCGTGGCGCTTGCCGACCTGGAAGTCGTTGAAGTCGTGCGCCGGGGTGATCTTCACCGCGCCCGAGCCCTTCTCCGGGTCGGCGTACTCGTCCGCGACGATCGGGACCAGGCGGCCGACGATCGGCAGGCGCACCTTCCGGCCGACCAGGTCCTTGTAGCGCTCGTCGTCCGGATGCACGGCGACCGCGGTGTCGCCCAGCATGGTCTCCGGCCGTGTCGTGGCCACGACGACTTCGCCGGATCCGTCCTCCAGCGGATAGGCGAAATGCCAGAACTGGCCGTCGACCTCGCGCTGCTCGACCTCCAGGTCGGAGATGGCGGTCTGGAAGTGCGGGTCCCAGTTCACCAGCCGCTTGTCGCGGTAGATCAGCCCCTCCTTGTAGAGGCTGACGAACACCTTGCGGACGGCGGCCGAAAGGCCCTCGTCCAGGGTGAAGCGCTCGCGGCTCCAGTCGCAGGAGGCGCCCAGCCGGCGCAGCTGGTGGACGATCTGGCCGCCCGACTCCGCCTTCCACGCCCAGACCTTGGCGACAAAGGCCTCGCGGCCCAGGTCGCGGCGGCCGAGATTGCCCTCCTGCGCCAGCTTGCGCTCGACCACCATCTGGGTGGCGATGCCGGCGTGGTCGGTGCCGGGCAGCCACAGCGCCGCCTTTCCCCGCATCCGCTCGAACCGGATCAGCACGTCCTGCAGGGTGTTGTTGAGCGCGTGGCCGATGTGCAGCGATCCCGTCACGTTCGGCGGCGGGATGACGATGGAGAACGGCTCCGCATTCGGATCGTCGCTCGGCGCGAACGCGCCCGAGGCTTCCCACGCCGCGTAGAGGCGCGGCTCGGCGGTCTTGGGATCGAAGGTCTTTTCAAGCATGGCGAGGTGGCGCGGTCCTTACCCTGCCGGTCGCGCTGGCGAAAGGGCTGATCCCAAACGCCCCTCCGTCTCGCGCCTCGCGGCGCGATCCACCTCCCCCGCTTTGCGGTGGAGCATCTGGAGCCAAGATGCTCCGCCGCGGAGCGGGGGAGCTGTCGCTGAAGGCGACTGAGGGGGCGTTTACCCCCTACCCCCCGCGGGCGAGGCGGGCGACTTCGGCGTCGACCGCGCGCTGGACGATGCCGGGGAGGTTCTCGTCCAGGTACTGCTGCAGCATCGGCCTGAGCAGCTCACGCACCACGTCCTCGAGCGTGCGGCCGGCGGCCGGCATGGCCATCCCGCCGCTCAGACGGCCGAAGGCCGCGGTGGCGGCGGCGGCGGCCGGCGGGCTCACCAGGCCCACGGACGGCGCGGGCTCAGACGCCGCAATGGGCGCAGCCTCCGGGCCCGGCGCATAGACGTCGAGGTCGCCGTGGCTCTCGATCTTGTCCACGAGTTCCAGCTCCCCGTCGTCGTCGGCGAAGGCGGCGGCAGGCTCTTCCTCCTCCGGAGGCGGCGTCGGCAGGTCGTGCTCGGCGGCGCGGGCGGCGGGCGGCGGCTCCGGCGGCGGCGGCGACGCGGCGCTCGCTTCCGGCGCATCGTCTTCCGAGATGATGCGCCGGATGGAGGCGAGAATCTCCTCCATCGTCGGTTCTTGCGAAGAGTCGGACATGAGAGCGGGCCGCCGATTCGGTGAGGGAATCCGTGGGCTCAGCCTAGGCGCTGGCCAGCTTTCCTGCAAATTCCGCAATGTCGCGCCGGAGGCGAGCTCAGGATCCGGGTTTGGCCTCGGGCGCCGGCGGCGCGGTCTGCTGCAGCCCCGGCCCGATCGCCGGCTCGCGGCCCAGGTCGTGGGTCCGCGGCTCCGGCGGGAAGGTCGCGTACCGGTCGAAGATGCCGATCGGCTCTTCCCAGGGCGTCCAGCCCCAGGTGAAACGCAGCCGCCGGAAGTTGGCCTTCGGATCGTACTGGCGCTCGGCCGGGATCAGGTTGCGGGCCTCCAGCCGGCCCATGTTGGCCAGCAGGATCGCCGAGAGCACATAGGCGTCGTGGTGCGCCTGGGCCTGCGCCAGGTGAGCCTGGTTGAGGTCCTGGGCGACTTGCAGCACTTCGAGGGTGCTGCGCAGGCCGACCCGCTCCTCCTCGTGCATGCCCTCGTAGGCCACGGCGGCGGCGCGCCCCTGTTCGTCGGTGGCGGCGATGTTGGCGCGCGCGGCGAGCAGCTGGTTCCAGGCCTGGGTGATGGTCGCCAGCACGCTGCGCCGCTGGGTCTCCACCGTGATGCGGTCGGCGTTGTTGCGCTCGATCTCCTGGCGGATCTGGGAGGACGTGAGGCCGCCGCTGAACAGCGGCACCGTGACGTTCAGCGTCGCGGTCCCGACGCGTTGGTAACGACTGTCGTCGAGGTGGTTGAGCGGGCCGTTCTCCCAGCCGCCGGTGGCCTGCAGGCTGACCGTCGGCATGCGGCCTGCGCGGGCCTCGGCGATGCGC
Source organism: uncultured Phenylobacterium sp. (assembly GCA_966434565.1). Lineage (GTDB taxonomy): Bacteria > Pseudomonadota > Alphaproteobacteria > Caulobacterales > Caulobacteraceae > Phenylobacterium. The sequence goes on along the minus strand of CBJNAS010000047.1, from coordinate 11,893 downwards.
GCGCGGCTGGCCTGTTCGGCGTACTCCTGGCCGCGCAGGGCCGGACTGTTCTGCTCGGCGATCGTGAAGGCGTCGTCGACATTGCCGGGCATCAGGTAGTCGAGCGGCGGCAGCGGGGCGAGGTCGCCGGGGTTGTGGCCGACCTGGGCGGCGTAGGTGGCGCGGTCGACGCCGAGCTGGGCCTGGGCCGACTGCAGCTGCGCCTCGGCCGACGCCAGCCTGGTCTGCGACTGGGCGACGTCCGTGCGGGTCACCTCGCCCACGTCGAAGCGGGCGCGGTTTTCGTCCAGCTGCGACTGCAGGAGCTTCACATAGTCCTGCTGGGTCGCGACGTTCTGCTGGTCGCGCAGCACGTCGGCGTAGGGGGTGATCACCGCCTGCAGCACCTGGGCCTCCACTTGGCGCAGCTGCTCGCGCCCCTGTAGCACCTCGGCGTTGGCCGCCGTCACCGCCGCCGCCGTGCGTCCGCCCGTCCACAGCGGCTGGTTGAAGACGAGCAGGGCCGTGCCGAGGTTGTTGCGGGAGATTGGCCCGAAGGGACTTCGCGGGACCTGGATATTGTGGGCCTCGCTATATTCGCCGCTAGCCTGCAGGGTCAGCGTCGGCCGCCAGCCGGTGCGGGCCTGGACGTAGTTCTCGTCGAGCGCGCGCTGGCCGGCGCGCTGGGCCTGCAGGTTGGGGTTGGTCTCATAGGCCTGGGAGATCGCTTCGGAGAGCGTCTCGGCGAAGGCGGGCGCCGCGAGCCCGGCGCCCAGCGCCAGGGTGAGGCTCGCCGTCAGCATACGCTGGCGTAGGCTCTGCGACATGAACGATCCCCGCTGTGACTGAGAAGAGGCCTGCGGCTCGCCAGGAAGCCTGAACGCCGCCGGTTCAGACACCCCTTATAAGGCGAAACCGTGTTGCGGCTCGAAACCGGCCAGCACCGGCGGGAAGGCGTTGAACAGCACCCGGCGGCCGAAGCCGTCCTCGGCGCGCAGATAGAGCACCGCCTGGCCCACCGCGCCGTCGCGCTCGACCACGCCCAACCGGCCGCCCGGCGCGAGGGCCGCCAGCCAGGCCTCGGGAACGCGCCCGACGGCGCCTTCCACGACGATCAGGTCGAAAGCGTCCTTCGCCACGGGCGCCGGCTCAGGGCCGTCGAGGCGCACGACGCTCGCGCCCAGGGCCTCGATCACCGCTGCGGCGTAGGGCGCGGCGACGGCGAGGCAGCGCTCGCCCGGCATCGGCCGCAGCGCCTGCAGCAGCTTCGAAACGTCGCGGGGCCGCAGCAGCCAGCGGCCGGGCGCGTATTCCACCTCGATATCGGCGTAGGCGACGTAGGCCTTGCCCTCGGGCATGAAGCGCTCGCGCGGGATCGCCCGCATGGCGTCTTGGATGCGCACGTCGGTGACGTCCTGGGTGCGCACCTGGCTCTCCACCATGTTCAGGCGGGCGGCGGCGAGGTCGGCCATCGGGTCCTCTGGATGATTCAGTCGCCGGCTTATATGGCCGGGCCGGCGGCTTAGGCAATCAGAGCCCTTCTGGCGCGAACTGCCGATTGCCCCGGCGCCCGCGTTCTGATAGCCCTCCGCGCCTCCGGCGGCCTGATGGCGGAGTGGTGACGCAGCGGACTGCAAATCCGCGCACTCGGGTTCGATTCCCGATCAGGCCTCCAAAATCGCGCGACGAGATCGCCTCCCGGACTTGCCCTTCCGCGCCGGCCGCCCGCTCCATATGCGGCGTTGATCGCGGCGGGTGAACGATGGTCCAGCGCTATCAGATGCGGCTCGCGGCTGACGGTTGGACCGTCTACGACGTCTGGACAGGGCAGCCTGTGAAGTTCGAAGGCTGCTGGCAGACCGGCCTGGGCTACCAGAGCGCCGAGCTGATCGCCAATCTGCTCAATTGGCGGGTGAAAGAAGGGGACCGGAAGGTCTTCCAATAGCCCCGCGGGTATTTTTATGGCAAGACAACCCGAGAGCGCTAATTTCAACCATCAGTCGATTGACTGCGGAGTTGCTACCCGTGCAAATGATGGCAATCTTATGCAGCCTAAGCATCGGGGGGTGGCGGCGTGGTCGTGGCGCGGTATGCCATACGACCGGACGAAGCGGGCTGGACGGTCGTCGACCGCTGGCTTGATGAGCCCGCCAGCTTCGATGGCCGCCGCCAGACCGGCCTGCCGTTCCCGCGGGCCGAGATGCTGGCAGGCCTGCTGAACTGGCGCGCCGAGCGCGGCGAGATCTTCATGCTGCAGTAGCCGGCCTCAGTCGAGCCTCACCGACATCGACGCCGCCCAGCTCGCCCCGGGCGCCAGCTGCACGAAATCCGCGCGTTCCGCCAACGCCCTCGGCGATCCCGCCTCCGCCGGCAGGGACGCCCACGGCTCGATACAGACGAAGGGCGCGCCAGGCTTGGTCCAGATGCCGAGATGCGGCAGCCCGCTCCAGGAAACCGTCAGCGCGGGACCTTGCGAGCCGCCGTAGCGCACGCTTCGGCTCACCGGCGCCTCGAACACCAGGGCGTCGCTTTCGAACAGCTCGTCGCGCAGGTCGAGCCTGCGGCCGTCGAGCGGCGGCGGCAGCGGGGCGGCGCCCAGCAGGCCGGTCGCGTCGAGCCGGCGCAGCGGCCCGGACTCGGGCTCCGCGAAGTCGATCGAATGAGCGCCGCGCGCGCCGGCGTCCGGCAGCGGCCAGCGGAAAGCCGGGTGGAAGCCGAACGTGGCGGGGGCCTCGGCCGGCCCGGCGTTGTGCAGGCGCGCGGTCATGCTGAGCTCCGCTCCGCGGATCTCGAACTCCGCCTCCAGGACGACCTCGAAGGGATAGGCCGCCCGGGTTTCCGCATCGGGCGCCAGGCGGAAGGCCGCCAGCGCCGGCTCGCGCCGCACCAGCTCGAAGACGCGGCGGCGCGCGAAGCCGTGCTTGGGCAGCTCGAATGTCTGGCCCGCGTGGACGAAGCGGTCGTCCGCCAGCCGGCCGATGACGGGGAAGAGCAGCGGCGCGCGCCCCGTCCAGAAGGCCGGATCGCCGTCCCACAGGAGGTCGCGGCCCAAGGCGTCCTGCAGCCGCCACAACTCGGCGCCGAACGGATTGATCTGCGCCCGCAGCTGGGGCGAGGCGATGCTGACGATCTCGGAGGTCATGAGGTCAGGCGCCACACGCGGCGCAGCAAGGCAAGGGCCCGCTGGAGTCCGGGGAACAAAGCTTCACAGCGCGGGTTCATCGCACGCTCGTGTGACGCTTTCGGGGGAGCCCCGGCCATGGACGGCGAGATTGCGGCGGCGACCATGCGGGCGGCGGTGGTGGCTGCGCCCGGCGAGGCGCGGCTCGCCCAGGTGGCCCGCCCCCTCCCCGGCCCCGGCCAGGTGCGGGTCCGGCTGGAAGGCTGCGGCGTCTGCGCATCCAACCTGACGCCGTGGGCCGGCCCGGCCTGGCAGACCTTTCCCATGCCCCCCGGCGCGCTGGGGCACGAGGGCTGGGGCGTGATCGACGCCCTGGGCGAAGGCGTCGAGGGGCTGGCGGTGGGCGACCGGGTGGCCGCGCTCTCCTACAACGCCTACGCCGAATACGACCTGGCCGATGCGACGGCGGTGGTGAAGCTGCCCCAGGCCCTCGCCGGCCAGCCGTTCCCGGGCGAGCCGCTGGGCTGCGCCATGAACGTGTTCCGCCGCAGCGACATCCGTCCCGGCCAGACGGTGGCGATCGTGGGCGTGGGCTTTTTGGGCGCCGTCCTCACCCGGCTGGCTACGGACGCCGGCGCGCGGGTGATCGCGATTTCCCGGCGGCCTTTCTCGTTGGCGCTGGCGCGACGCTACGGCGCCGCGGAGGTCGTGCCGATGGCGGATCATCAGGCCATCATCGACCAGGTGCGGGCGCTGACCGGCGGCGCCTTCTGCGATCGGGTGATCGAGGCCGTGGGCCACCAGTGGCCGCTGGACCTGGCCGCCGAGCTCACCCGCGAGCGCGGGCGGCTGGTGATCGCGGGCTACCACCAGGACGGCCCGCGGCAGGTGAACATGCAGCTGTGGAACTGGCGCGGCCTGGACGTGGTCTGCGCCCACGAGCGCGATCCGGCGATCTATACGCAGGGGCTGCGCGAGGCAGTCGAGGCGGTGGCCAGCGGACGGCTGGACCCCGGCCCCCTCTACACCCACGCCTTCCCGCTGGAGCAGCTCGGCGAGGCGCTGAACGCCACCCGCGACCGGCCCGACGGCTTTCTGAAAGCGCTGGTGATGCTGCGATGACGGCCCGCCTGGGCTTTCTGGGCGTGGGCTGGATCGGCCGCCACCGCATGGCGGCGATCCTGGAGACCGGCGTCGCCGAAGCCTGGCTTATCGCCGAGCCCTGCGCCGAGCTGGCCGCCGAGGCCGCGAAGCTCGCGCCGCAGGCGATGGTCGTGGACGGCCTTCCCGAACTGCTCGCCGCAGGCCTCGACGGAGTGGTGATCGCCACGCCGAGCGCGCTGCACGCCGAGCAGTCGATCGCCTGCCTGCAAGCCGGGGCGGCGGTGTTCTGCCAGAAGCCGCTCGGCCGCACCGTCGCCGAGACCCGGGCGGTGGTGGCGGCCGCCCGCGCGGCTGACCGGCTGCTGGGGGTCGACCTCTCCTACCGTTTCACCGAAGGAATGCGGGCCATCCGCGAACGCATCGCCGCAGGCCAACTGGGTCGCGTGTTCGCCGCCGACCTCGTGTTCCACAACGCCTACGGCCCGGACAAGGCGTGGTTCTACGATCCCGCCCTCTCCGGCGGCGGCTGCGTCATGGACCTCGGCGTGCACCTCGTCGACCTGGCCCTCTGGGCGCTGGACTTTCCCGAGGTCGTGGGCGTGTCGAGCCGGCTGTTCGCCGGCGGCGCGCCGCTTGCCCTGCCTGCGGGCACGGTCGAGGACTATGCGGTCGCGACGCTCGAACTGGCGACCGGCGCCTGCGTGCGGCTCGCCTGCTCGTGGCGGCTGCAGGCCGGCTGCGACGCGGTTATCGAGGCCGACTTCTACGGGACCGAGGGCGGCGCCGCGCTGAAGAACGTGGGCGGCTCCTTCTACGACTTCACCGCCTGCGCCTACCGTGGCACGTCGCGCGAGACCCTGGCGTCGCCCCCCGACGCCTGGGGCGGCCGCGCCGCCGCCGACTGGGCGAGGAGGCTGGCGGCCGGGATAAGGTTCGATCCCGAGGCCGAACGGCTCGCGGACGTCGCCGAGGTGCTCGACCAAATCTACGGGCGATAGCTAGAACGCCTTCCCTCCCCTTCATGGGGCTACCGGATTCACCCGTCTGCGCCGAACGCCCCCTCCTTCTCCCCCGCTGCGCGGTGGAGGATCTGGAGCGCCACGATGCTCCACCGCTTGAGGGGGAGCTGTCGCCGAAGGCGACTGAGGGGGCGTTCAGGCCCTCGAGCCGAGTTGTGTGAATGCCGTAGCCATGAAGGGAGGGAAAGGTCAGTTCCGCTCCCGCCAGATCTCGAGCGCGAGCCTCGGCCGGACCAGGAACAGGCCGACCCACACCACGTGAGCGAGCAGGCGCTTCATCCGGCGGCGCGGGCGGAACTCGCGTTCGAACACTTCGGCGTAGTCGGCGCAGACGGTCATGGAAGGCTCCTCGTTCACGAGGCGAGGCTTAGGGCCCAGCTGCGACAGAATCGGTCGCATGCGCCCGGCGGGCGGTCTCGATCTCGTCGATGAGGGTCTCGCGCAGGATCGCCGGGGCGACCACCCGGACCCGATCGCCCCAGGTGAAGAGGTGCCAGGCCAGCTCGCGCATGCCGCTGGCGCGGAAGCGCACCACCACCCGCCCGTCGGCGAGCGGCTCGACGGTCTGGTTGGCATGGAAGCGCCAGCGCAGCGCGTCCTCGGCGCCGTCGGGCGACACCTCCAGCACCACGTCCTGCACCGCGTCGTGGTAGATGCCGAAGCTCTCGTCCGCATAGTCCTGCAGCGAGAAGCCCGCCGGCCGATCGGCGGGAGCGTCCAGCACCTCGACGTCGCGGATGCGGTCGAGACGCCAGTTGCGTGGGCCCGAGACCGCGTCCTCCTGCGCCACCAGATAGTTCGAGCGGCCAAACAGCAGGCCGATCGGCGAGACCTCGCGCACACGTCCCGGCGTCGAGCCGCCCTCGTAGCGGAAGCGGAGGCGTGAAACCGACTTCAGCGCCTCGCGCACCGCCCGGAGCACCGCCTCGTCCTCGAACGGCCGGGGTCCCGCGTTCACGGCGATGGTCTCCGCCTGCAGCAGGGCCTCCAGGTCCGGCGCGAGCCGCCGGCGGGCCGCCGCGCGCGTCGCCGCGAGCACCTTCTGCTCCAGGCTCTTCAGCGCGCCCGCACGGGCCTGGGCGCCCTGGGCCGACAGCATCTCGGCCGCCGCGGCCAGCGCCGCGAGCTCCTCGGCCGTGGGCGCCTGGAAGAGGCCGTCCAGCCCCGCCGGGATGCGGAACCGGCGGGTGGGCGGATCCTCCACCTCCTCCAGCTGCGGAAAGACCTCCCGCACGGCGTCGCGCATGCGCTCGACGGTGCGCCGGCCGACCCCCAGCCGCTCGGCCATCTCGTCAAGGGTGAGGCCCTCGGCGGTGCTGGCCAGGAGGCGCGCGAGCTCCAGCAGGCGACCGGCCTTTTCGTGGCGCATCCGAGTTACGTCCGTTTCTGTCGTACGCGGGGATCAAAACCGAAGCAGAGCCGATCTGCAACGGAGATCACCGATGGCCCGCCGCTTCGCCCCCGCCCGCTCCTTCGCCCCGAAGTCCGGCCGCGCCCGCCAGACTGCGCCCGCGCCCCTGCCGGGGGCCGTGGTCGACGCGGTGCTTCGCTATCACGACGAGGTGCAGGACCAGGGCTGCGGCCGCGCCCTGCTGCGGCTCAGCTCGCAGCGGATCCGCGACGCCGAGGTGGCCCAGGCGCTGGGCGAGCTCGCCGCCCGCGCCGCCCGCGTCTCCATTCTTTGGAACGAGCGCGAGGGCGAGATCATCCGCGTGCTGGAGGCCGCGGCGCCCAGGCTCGCCGCCTGAGGCCACGAGCCTTGAGACGAGGGAACCTTGGCCGCACGTCCATGGTTGAGGGCCGGGTTCAACACATCTCGCAGGTGGCGGCATGGCGCATGAGATCCGGATCGACGTCGGGGTCTGCACATTCAAGCGTCCATCGGTGGCGGACACCCTGGCGTCCCTGGGCGCCCAGTTGCTGCCGGCCGGCGTCCGGCTGCGGGTCATCGTCGCCGACAATGAGCCGGAACCGGCCGCCGAGGCGCGGGTCCGCGCCGCCGCCCGGGCCCACGGCCTCGACCTGACCTATGTGCATGCGCCCGCCCACAACATCTCGATCGCCCGCAACGCGGTGCTGGACGCCCTCGAGGGCGACTGGCTCGCCTTCATCGACGACGACCAGATCGCCGCCGCCGACTGGATCGCCAGCCTGCTCTCGGCCGCGCGCGAGCAGGGCTGCGACACGGTGTTGGGGCCGGTCACCGCCGTCTATGCGCCGGACGCGCCCAGGTGGATCGCCGACGGCGACTTCCACTCCTTCCGGCCGGTCTGGGACGAGGGCCGGATCCTCAAGGGCTACAGCTGCAACGTGCTGATCCGCACGGAGATGATCCGCCGCGCGGGCCTGCAGTTCGATCCGGCGCTCGGACGCATGGGCGGGGAGGACGACGACTTCTTCTATCGGCTGACCGACGCCGGCGGAGTGATCGGCGAGGCCTGCGAGGCCCGCGTCTATGAGCCGGTGCCGCCGCAGCGGGCCACGCTGGCCTGGCTGCTCAGGCGCAGCTTCCGGATGGGCCAGAGCCACGGTCGGCGGCAACTGCGCCGCGCCCTGCCCGGCCGCATCGCCCAGCTGGGGCTCGCCTCGGGCAAGAGCGCCGTCTGCCTGGCCGGCGCGGCGGGCAGCGCGCCCTTCCCGCTGCGCCGCCGCAAATGGCTGGTCCGCGGCGCCCTGCACGTCGGCGCGGTCGCCCGGATCGCCGGCGTCAAGGAGCTGACGCTGTATTGATGCTCAGGCCGCCGCCTCCGTCGGCCCATAGAGATCGTCGAACACCGGCGGCAGGACGTCCGGGAGGCCCAGCAGCGGGCCGGACGAGAGCAGCAGCACCACCTCGTCCCCAGCCAGCCCGCTGAGCCGCCCGATCGCCTCGTCGGCCGAGCGCACGCCGGCTGTGGGGATCCCGGTCGCCGCGGCGCGGGCCAGGATCTCCTCGAAACTGGACTGGTTGTGGCTTCCGGCCCCGTGGCTGGGCGGCGGTGCGATCAGCACCCGAGCGGCGCCCGCGAAGACGGTGTCGTACCAGGCCAGCGCGTCGCGGCTGCGCCAGGAGAAGGTGTGCGGCTCGAACACCACCAGCAGCGGCCGCTCCGGAAAGTGCAGCCGCACCGCCTCGATCGCCGACCGCGCCTTTTCATAGGAGGAGCCGAAGCCTTCGATCACGGGCACGCGGCTGACGTGGGTCAGCCGGTCGAGGCGGCGGCGAATGCCGGCGAAGCTCGCCACCGCGGCGGCCAGGGCCTCCGCGCTTACCAGCCCGCGCTCCAGAAGATAGGCCGAGACGCCGACGATGTTCTCGATGTTGTGCTCGCCCAGCAGCCCCGTCGCCAGCGCGAGGCGCCGCCCCGCGGGGCTCACCAGGGTGAAGCGCGTCGTCTCGCCGAACGTCACCTCCTCGGCGCGCCAGCCGGAGAGCTCGCCGCTGTCGTACCAGACCACGCGGGCGCGGGTTTCGGCGGCGACCGTGCGGATCGCCGGATGGTCGCGGGCGACCAGCAGGCCTTCCGGCGGCATGAGCCGCATCAGTTCGCGGAACGGCGCCTCGTAAGCCTCGAATGTCGGGAAGACGTTGACGTGGTCGTGCACGAGCGAGGTGAGCAGCACGTCCTGCGGATGATAGAGCACGAACTTGGAGCGATGGTCGGACGGGCCCACGATGTACTCGTCGCCCTCCAGCACCACCTCCGGCGCGCTCCCCCAATGGCCGGTGGCCGGCAGGGCCGGCGAGATCGCGCCGATCATCCAGCCGGCGTCGTGGCCGGCTTCGCGCAGGATGTGCGCCATCAGCGCCGTGCAGGTCGACTTGCCGAACGAGCCCGCGACCACGGTGGTCAGGCGATCCCGGGTCGCCTCGCCGACCAGTTCGGGAAAGGTGGTGACGCGAACGCCGCGCCGGCGCGCCTCGGCGACCTCGGGATTGCCCTCGCCGCCCAGCTTGGCGCTGGCGCCAAGAACCAACAGGTCGAGGCCGTCCGGGAGGTTCGCCGCGTCGAACCGGCGGCTGAACGGGAAGCCCAGGCCCTCGACATAGGTCGACATGGGCGGGAAGACGTCCTCGTCCGATCCCGAGATCTCATGACCCGCGTCGCGCAGCATCAGAGCGGCCGCGCTCATGCCGGCGCCGGCGATCCCGGTGAAGTGGATGCGCATCGGCAAGCTCTCCCTGGTCTGACGACCCCTGACTAGCCGAACCACCGCCGCGCTCAAGCGCGACACGCCAACGCGCGGTTCCGCCCGGCCGCGACGCAGCCTGACATGTGATGGATCATCGGCGTAAGCCCGGCCCTGCAACAAAGACGAGCCGGATGCCGGATTCAGTAGATCGAGGTGCTCGCCTCATCACCTGAACCGCGCGCACACGGGCGCAAGTACAACGAACTTCCTTTCAAAGGTTGGACCAGCGCGTCTCGCCCGGGGGCGAAGAGAAAAACCGGGTCGCCAGTTCGTTCCGGCCGGGCTTAGATTGACCGCCAAGCGTCCACCGAGCGCAACATGCCGCGACCCGAGCCCGTCAGGTTCGCCTCTCCCGCCGGCTTGGCCCGCCGGGCGCGCGGACCTGTCTGCGCCGTGTGCTTTGTCCTTTTGGCGCTCGGCTTTCGGCTGCTGCTCGGTCGCCTGCTGCCGGAATTGAGCATCTTTACGCCCTATTACCCGGCGATCCTCGGCGCGGCGCTCGTCGGTGGCGAGCTGTCGGCGGCCATCGCGCTCGTCCTCAGCTTCACCATCAGCTGGGGCTTCCTGGCATATAGTCCCACCCTGAGCACCGCGGCGGTCGCCGTCAACATGCTGCTCTATCTGCTCACCGGCGCCTTCGTGGGCGCCACGGGGTCGCGGTTGCGCAGCCTGCTGCAGCGGCGGCGCAGCGACTTCATCCGCCTCGCCGAGCGCGAGGCGCGGTACCGGGCGCTCTTCGAAGGTGTGGCGGAAGGTTTCGCCCTGCTCGAGGCGATCTGGGACGAAGATGGCCGCCTCGCCGATTTCGTCGTGGTGGAGGCCAACCCCGCCCTGCTGACCATGTTCAACACCGACGCCTCCATCCTCGGCCGCCGCCAGAGCGAGCTCGTCAAACATCGCGATCCCGGCTACATGACGGGCCTTGACCGCGCCTTCCGGGGCCGCTCCGTGCGGCTGGAAGTGCCGAGCGGCAGGCGCTGGTTCGACGTCCGGCTGAGCCCGGTCGGCCGGGACCGCGTCGGCCAGCTGGTCGTCGACATTACCGACCGCAAGGCCGCCGAGAGCCGCCAGGTGGAGATGTTCGACGAGCTGAACCACCGGGTTAAGAACAATCTCGCCGCCGTGGCGGCGATGCTGGGGATGCAGGCCCGCGTCGCCGAGAATCTTGAGGTGCGGGAGCACCTGCAGAAGGCGGTGGACCGGATCGAAACGATCGGCCACGTGCACGCCAGCCTCTATCGCGCCGGCGCCACGGACGAGGTCGACTTCGCGGCCTATCTGCGGCGGCTCTGCGAGCGACTGGCCGCGACCATCGTCGACGGGCCGCGGATCCGGGTGGAGGTCGCCGCCGAGCCGGTGACCACCGCGCTCGACCAGGCCGTGGCGCTCGGCCTCATCGTCAACGAGCTTGTCACCAACGCGGCCAAGTACGCCTATCCGCCCCCCGCCTCGGGCGTTATCCGCGTGGCCCTCCACAAGCTGGACGACGGGTTGTCTCTGAGCGTTAGCGACGAGGGCGTGGGCCTGCGGCAGGACTCTCCGACGAAGGGGATCGGCATGCGCCTGGTGCGTTCGCTGGTCCAGCAGTGCCGGGCCGAGATGGAGGTGGGTTCCGGGCCCGGCGCGGCCTTCGTGATCCGCGTTCCCGACCCCTGCGCACACGCCGCCGAGACCGCCCAGAGCCAGCTTCTCTGAAGCCAAGGCCAGGCTGGCCTGGCGCCACTGGACGATCTTTTTGTGGATTCCACTGAACTAATCATAGGTTAACGGGTTCTGGGGGGATGGTGGACCTCAACTCGGCTTCGATCGAGCAGCTGCAGACCCTCCCGGGGGTGGACCTGCGCTCGGCTTACGACCTGCTGCTTTGGCGCCCCTACCTGACCTGGGAGGAGGTGGCCTTTGTGCCGGGGTTCGACCGGACGCGCGCCAAGGAGCTGCGTGACGCCGGCGCGGTGGTGGGCCTGCCGAAGGATCCCGTCTGGCTGGTCGAGGATCGCGGCCCCGAACCCTAGGCCGCCGCGATTTTTCGCCCGCTGGAGTTACGCCGGAACCAAGCTGCGCCGTGCGCGTTTACCGCCTGGGACAGCCAGGGGTCCGCGCATGCCCGATCGTCAGACCACCCATTTCGAGGGCGAGCTTCTTGAAGCCGTCCCCTTCCTGCGCGCGTTCGCCCGCACGCTCTGCCACGACGCCGAGCAGGCGGAGGATCTCGCCCAGGAGGCCCTGCTCAAGGCGTGGCAGTGCCGGGAGCAGTTCCAGGCCGGCACCAACCTGCGCGCATGGCTGGCCACCATTCTCCGCAACCGCTTCTATTCCCTGGGCCGCCGGCGCAAGTGGCAGGCGGACTATGACCAGGAGATCATCGAGCGCACCCTGATGGCCCCGGACGACCCCCAGGCGGTGGTGGAGCTGGAGGACGTTCGCCGCGCCCTCTCCATGCTGCCCGACTTCCAGCGCGAGGCCCTGATCCTGGTCGGCGCGGGCGGGATGTCCTACG
>CBJNAS010000046.1:0-14890 GCA_966434565.1 uncultured Phenylobacterium sp. | reverse complement strand
AGATGCTCCACCGCTTGCGGGGGAGCTGTCGGCGAAGCCGACTGAGGGGGCGTTCAGGCCCTCGAGCCGAATTGTGCGAATGCCGTAGCCCCATGAAGGGAGGGAAGCGAACGTGGGAGGGAAGCGAACGTTGCAGAACGGACGGCGAGCCTCTATTTTGACCCGTTCTGCTTCCCGCCTGAGGACTCCATGGCTCGCGTCACCGTCGAAGACTGCATTGAAAAGGTCCCCAACCGCTTCAGCCTCGTGCTGCTGGCCTCGCATCGCGCCCGCGCCATTTCGGCGGGCTCGCAGATCCTCGTCGACCGCGACAACGACAAGAACCCGGTGGTGGCCCTGCGCGAGATCGCCGACGACGTGGTCGACGCCGAGGACCTCCGGGAGAACCTGATCGGCACCCTGCAGCGCGTCGACGAGCGTTCGGAGGCCGAGGAAGAGGCTGAAACCCTCGCCCTGCTGGCCGATCCCACGCACATGCAGATGAGCGAGCTCGACCTCGTCCGCGCCCTGCAAAGCGACCGCGACGGCGGTCAGGAGGAGCGGTACTGAGCCCGGAAGGCGCAGACCCTCTCACCGTAACGGCGGCCGATCCGGCCGCTGCGCTGAAGGACGGCCTGAAGGACGCCGCGGCTCCGGCCGCCTCAGCCAAGCGTCCGCGCTTCCTTCGCCAGTTCGAGCTGATCGAAAAGGTCCGCTCCTACGATCCGACCGCCGACGAGGCGCTGCTGAACCGCGCCTATGTCTACGCCATGCGCATGCACGGGGCGCAGACGCGCGCCTCGGGCGATCCCTACTTCGCCCACCCGATCGAGGTGGCGGGCATCCTCACCGACTACCGGCTGGACACCGAGACCATCGTCACGGCCCTGCTGCACGACGTGATCGAGGACACCCCGGTCACGCGGCATGAGATCGATGAGCTTTTCGGCGCCGAGATCGGCGAGCTGGTCGAAGGCGTCACCAAGCTCTCCAAGCTTGAGCTGTCCGCCGAGCACCTCAGGCAGGCGGAAAACCTTCGGAAGTTCATCCTGGCGATCAGCCGGGACGTGCGCGTGCTGCTGGTCAAGCTGGCCGACCGGCTGCACAACATGCGCACCCTGCACTTCATCAAGAGCCCGGCCAAGCGGGAGCGGATCGCGCGCGAGACGCTCGACATCTACGCCCCGCTGGCCCGCAACATCGGCGTGCACCGGATCTGCTCCGAGCTGGAGGAGCTGGCCTTCGCGCATCTGAACCCGGTGGCCCGCGACGCTATCTGCCGCCGGCTGGAGACCTTGCGCCAGCAGCAGGGCGGGGCGGTGTCCCTCGTCTCCGGCGAGATCGCCTCGCGGCTGGAGGCGGCCGGCATCCCGGCCCGCGTCTTCGGGCGCGAGAAGCATCCCTATTCGATCTGGCGCAAGCTGCAGAGGAAGTCGATCGGCTTTTCCCAGCTGTCGGACATCTACGCCTTCCGGGTGATCGTCGACACCGAGGACTCCTGCTACCGGGCCCTGGGCGTCATCCACCGCGCCTGGCCCAGCGTGCCCGAACGGTTCAAGGACTTCATCTCCACGCCCAAGCGCAACAACTACCGCTCGCTGCACACCACGGTGGTGGGCCCCAAGGGCATGCGCATCGAGATGCAGATCCGCACCGAGGACATGGATCGGGTGGCGGAGGAGGGGGTGGCCGCCCACTGGCGCTACAAGGACAAGTCCTACGGCTTCGACCGCGAGCACCAGAAGGCCGCGGGCGGCCGCGATCCGCTGGTCAACCTGCGCCATCTGGTCCAGGTGCTGGAGCACGGCGGCGACGCCGAGGAGCTGGTCGAGCACGCCAAGCTGGAGATGTTCCTCGACCAGGTATTCGTCTTCACGCCGAAGGGCCAGCTGGTCAGCCTGCCGCGCGGGGCGATGCCCCTCGACTTCGCCTATGCGGTGCATACCGACATCGGCGACACCACCATCGGGGTGAAGATCAACGGCGAGCTCAAGCCGCTGCGCACCATCCTGCAGAACGGCGACGTGGTCGAGGTGATCCGCGGCGGCAAGCCCGTGGTGCCGCCGGACTGGCGTTCGCTGGCGGTGACGGGCCGCGCCCGCTCGGCGATCCGTCGCCACATCCGCCTGACCGAGAAGGAGGAGTTCACCAAGCTCGGCCGGGTGACCGTCACCCAGGCCTTCGAGGCCGCCGGCAAGGCGCTGAAGGACGTCTCCCTGCGTCCGGCGCTGGACCGCTTCGCGGTGGCCTCCGAGGACGAGCTCTTCGAGAGCGTGGGCCGCGGTCGCATCACGCCGCCCCAGGTGCTGGACGCCATCTTCCCCGGCCTGAAAGCCGCCGAGCGCGAGGCCGCCTCGGCCCGCCGGCGCATCGAGGAGGGCAAGGGCGCGCGCCTCTATGTCCGTGGCGGCGGCCTGACGCCGGGTGTCTCCATCCATTTCGGCGAATGTTGCTCGCCGGTGCCGGGCGACCGCATCGTCGGCATCCTGGAGCGCGACGGGCGGGGCCTCACCGTCCACACCATCGACTGCGAGCAGCTCGCCGAGTACGAGGACCGCGAGGAGCTCTGGCGAGACCTGCAGTGGACGCCCGAGGCCGAGCGTAACGCCATCGCGCTCGCCAGGCTCACCGCCACCATCCGCAACGCACCGGGCGTGCTGGGCCAGGCCTGCACGGTGATCGGCGAGTCCGGCGGCAATATCGTCGGCCTGCGGATGCACCGCCGGCAATCGGACTTCTTCGACGTCGACTTCGATCTCGAGGTCAACGACGCCCGCCACCTCACCCACATTGCCGCCGCGCTCCGGGCCAACCCGAGCATCGAGACGGTGGAGCGGACGAAGACTTAGCGAACCCCGCCTCGCGGGGAGAGGGCTAGAAGCGGCGTGCGATCAAAACTATCTCGGAGTGATGCACCTGACCCGCCTCCGCCTCGGCGTGAACATCGACCATGTGGCCACCGTGCGGAACGCGCGTGGTGAAAGCTATCCCGACCCCGTCCGCGCGGCGGAGATCGCGCTGGTGGCGGGCGCGGACGGGATCACGGCGCACCTGCGCGAAGACCGCCGGCACATCTCCGACGCCGACATCGACGCCCTGGCGGACATCACCCGCAAGCGCGGTCGGCCGCTCAACCTCGAGATGGCGGTGACCGCCGAGATGGAGGCCATCGCGCTCGCTCACCGGCCGCACGCCGCCTGCCTGGTGCCGGAGCGGCGCGAGGAGGTGACCACCGAGGGCGGGCTCGACGTGGTCAAGGGGATCGGCGCCATCGCTCCGGTGGTCGGCGGGCTTGTTGCGGCGGGCTTGAGCGTCTCCTGCTGCCTCGATCCGGATCCGGGCCAGCTTGCGGCCGCTGCGGCGTCCCGGGCCGCTGTGGTGGAGTTCCATACCGGCGCCTGGTGCGAGGCGGTGCGCCATCGCTCGCCCGGCGCGCAGCGCCTGCTGGAGCAGCTGAGGGCCGCCGCAGCCCAGGCGGTCGAGCTCGGGCTGGAGGTTCACGCTGGCCACGGCATCGACTACGAGACGGTGAAGCCGATCGCGGCCATTCCCCAGGTGGCGGAGCTGAACATCGGACACTTCCTGATCGGCGAGGCCATCTTCATCGGTTTGGGCCCGGCCATCCAGCGCATGCGCGCGCTGATGGATGAGGCGCGGGCCGCATGATCATCGGCCTGGGCTCGGACCTTTCCGACATCCGCCGGGTGGAGAAGAGCCTGGAGCGGTTTGGCGAGCGCTTCATCCAGCGCGTCTTCACCGAGCTGGAGCGCGCCCGTTCGGAGCGCAAGGCCGATCGCGCGGCGAGCTACGCCAAGCGTTTCGCCGCCAAGGAGGCCTGCGCCAAGGCGCTGGGCACCGGCATCCGCCGTGGCGTCTTCTGGCGCGACATGGGCGTGGCCAATTTGCCGTCCGGCCAGCCCACCATGGCCTTGACTGGCGGCGCGCTGCAGCGCCTGCGCGCGATCACGCCAGCCGGCCACAAGGCGGTGATCCACGTCAGCCTCACCGACGACCATCCCTACGCCCAGGCCTTCGTGATCATCGAGGCGGTGGCGGAGTAGGGCGGCCAGGGGCCGCATGACCGAAGCTTCACCTGCCACGCCCTTGCTCCGCGCCGGTCCAACGCGTAGCAACAGCCGTCCGGCGCGCCGGACGCCCTCAGGAATCATGCATGAGCCAGAACGTGCAGGCCGCCAAGACCACCGAAAAGCCCGGCGCCGTCGGCGAGATCCTCGAGATCGTGAAGACCATCGTCTACGCCCTGCTGATCGCGCTGGTGCTGAGGGTGCTGTTCTTCCAGCCGTTCACCATCCCCTCGGCCTCGATGGAGCCGAACCTCTATCAGGGCGACTACATCATCGTCTCGAAGTGGAGCTACGGCTATTCGCGCCACTCCATCCCGTTCAGCCCCCCGCTGTTCCATGGCCGGCTGTTCGAGCACGGGCCTCAGCGCGGCGACATCGTCGTCTTCAAGCTGCCCCGCGACAACCACACCGACTACGTCAAGCGGGTGATCGGCTTGCCCGGCGACCGCATCCAGATGAAGAACGGCCTGCTCTACCTTAACGGCCAGCAGGTGCCGCGCACCTACGTCGGCGCCACCAAGGAGGATTCCGGCTACGGCTTCGTCCGCGACATCGCCGTCTACCGGGAAACCCTGCCCGGCGGAAAGACGTTCCTGACCAACGACTTCGGCGCCGACGGCGAGCTCGACAACACTGAGGTCTTCGTGGTGCCGGAAGGCCATTACTTCATGATGGGCGACAACCGCGACAACTCCTCGGACAGCCGCGTCCCGCCCGAGGCCGGCGGCGTGGGCTATGTGCCGTCGGAGAACCTGGTGGGCAGGGCGCAGATCATCCTGCTGTCCTGGAACCCGGGCGCCTCCATCTTCAAGCCCTGGACCTGGCTCCTCGACGCGCGGCCCAGCCGGTTCGTCCACGTCCTGCAATGAACACGCGCCTCGCCGCCGTCGCCGAGCTGGAGCGCCGCATCGGCCATCAGTTCGCCGATCGCGACCTCCTGGAGCGCGCGCTCACCCATTCGAGCGTCGGCGACGGAGCCAAGGCCGTGCGCCACAACGAGCGGCTGGAGTTCCTGGGCGACCGCGTGCTCAACCTCTGCGCGGCCGAGCGGCTGATGGCGCTGGATCCGGAGACCCGCGAGGGCGAGCTGTCGCGGCTGCTGGCCAGCCTGGTCAACTACCACGCGTGCGCGCGCGCGGCGAAGCGGGCCGGGGTGGCCGAGGCCATGCGGCTCTCGGCCAGCGCCACCAAGGTGGGCGCGCGGCAGTCCGACGCGGTGCTGGGCGACGCCTGCGAGGCGCTGATCGCGGCGCTCTACATCGACGGCGGGCTGGAGTGCGCCCGGGCCTTCTTCCTGAAGTTCTGGGAGGAGGAGTTCGAGCGCCTGCACGAGCCGCGCCTGAAGGATCCCAAGACCCAGCTGCAGGAGTGGGCGCAGGGCCGCGGGCTGCCGCTGCCCGCCTACCGGGTGGTCGAGCGCGAGGGACCGGACCATGCGCCCGCCTTCACCGTCGAGGTCCAGGTGCAGGGGTTCCCGCCCGAGCAGGCCAGGGGCCGCTCGCGCCAGGACGCCGAGAAGGCCGCCGCCCAGGTCATGCTGCTCAAACGTGAGGGCCCGGAGCCCGTCCTGGAGGCCAGGCCATGACCCGCGCGGGCTTCGCTGCGATCATCGGCGCGCCGAATGCGGGCAAGTCGACGCTCACCAACCGGCTGGTCGGCGCCAAGGTCTCGATCGTCACCCAGAAGGTGCAGACGACGCGATTCCCCGTGCGCGGCGTGGCGCTGGAGGGCGACGCCCAGATCGTGCTGGTCGACACGCCCGGCATTTTCCAGCCCAGGCGCCGCCTCGACCGGGCGATGGTGCGCGCCGCCTGGGGCGGGGCGCAGGACGCCGAGGCTGTTGTCCACCTGGTCGACGCCGCCGCCGAGATCGCCGCGGCCGAGCCTGGCGCCAAGGCCGCGGACAAGCGCGCCGCCGTCGACGTCGAGGCGATCGTCGAGGGCCTGAAGACGTCCGGGCGGCGGGCGATCCTGGCGCTCAACAAGGTCGACGCCGTCAGGCGCGAGAACCTCCTGGCGCTTTCCCAGCGCCTGTTCGACACGGGCGTCTATTCCGAGGTCTTCATGGTCTCGGCCGCGACCGGCTCGGGCGTCGACGACCTCAAGCGACGGCTGGCCGAGCTGATGCCGGAGAACCCCTGGTTCTATCCGGAGGACCAGACCGCCGACCTGCCCGCGCGGCTCCTGGCCGCCGAGATCACCCGCGAGAAGCTGTATCTGCGCGTCCACGAGGAGCTGCCCTACGCGGCCGCCGTCGAGACCACCAAGTTCGAGGAGCGCAAGGACGGCTCGGCGCGGATCGAGCAGACCATCTACGTCGAGCGCGAGAGCCAGCGGCCGATCATCCTGGGCAAGAACGGCCAGACCTTGAAGTGGATCGGCCAGAAGGCGCGCGAGGAGCTCGCCGTCATCCTAGACCGGCCGGTGCACCTCTTCCTGCACGTCCAGGTCGACGAGCGCTGGGCGGACAAGCGAGAGTTCTACGGCGACATGGGGCTGGACTTCGATGTCTAGGTCCTCCCCCGCGCAGCGGGGGAGGTGGATCGGCGCGCAGCGCCGAGACGGAGGGGGCGCTGCCAAGCCGAACGCCCCCTCAGTCGTTACGCGACAGCTCCCCCGCTCACGGGGGAGCATCTGAGAATGGAATTCGAAGACGACGCCTTCGTGCTCAGCGCCCGCGCCCATGGCGAGGCCGGAGCGATTGTCGAGTTCCTGACGGCGCGCCACGGCAAGTATGCGGCGCATGTGGCGGGCGGCGCCTCGCGCAAGCTGAAGCCGCTCCTGCAGCCGGGCGCCCCGGTGAGCGCGCGCTTCCGCGCCCGGGTGGAGGGCCAGCTGGGCTCGGCCAGCCTGGAGTCCGCAGGGGAGGGGCCGGCGGCCTTGTTCGACGACCCGCTGGCGCTCGCGGGGCTCGCCGCCGCCGCCGCGGTGGCCGTCGGGGCGCTTCCCGAGCGCGAGCCGCACCCCGGCGCCTATCTCGCCTTTGAAGCGCTGAGCCGGTCCCTTGCGGATCCGGACATCTGGCCCGCCGTCTTCGTGCGGTTCGAGGCGGGGCTGCTGCAGGACCTGGGCTTCGGCCTGGACCTCTCCAAGTGCGCCGCCACCGGCGCGGTCGACGATCTGATTTATGTGAGCCCCAGGACGGGCCGGGCCGTGAGCCGTGAAGCGGGGGAGCCCTACAAGGATCGCCTCCTGAAGCTTCCGCCCTTCCTTCTGGGCGCGCAGGCGGGGCTCGGGCCGGGCGACGTGGGCGCCGGCCTGGAGCTGACCGGTCATTTCCTGGAGGCCTTCATCTTCAACCCGTTGAACCGTCCGCTGCCTCCCGCGCGGGTGTGGCTGCTGGAGCGGCTGGCGGAAGCCGGGCGGCTCTGAAAGCCGGAGGGCGCCGACTTGGTTTGACAGCGCAGGTCGAGACGATCACTGGTTGAACCATCGGCGCAGAGCCTGCCGCGCCTTGTTCTTCACCTCTAGCAACGACCGCACGATGCCCGTACTTGGACAACGCGACGCCCAGTCGGCCGGCCCCGGCGGGGCGCGTTTCGGCAGGCCCAAGATCGAAGGCGTGGAGATCCACGAGATCGGCAACATCCTGACCCGCAGCGGCGTGATGGCCGAGATCTTCCGCGCCGACTGGCCGGGCTTCGGCATCGGCGTCAAGCAGGTGAACTGGGTCAGCCTCAATCCCGACGGCGTCACCGACTGGCATCGCCACGCCCGGCAGACCGACCGCCTGGTGAGCGTCGCCGGGACGATCAAGCTGGCGCTGTGGGACGGCCGCCCGGGGTCGCCGAGCCACGGCCGGCACGACGTCATCCGCTTCGGCGCCGCCCGTCCGGCGGTGGTCGTGGTGCCCCCCGGCGTCTGGCATGCGCTGCGCAATGAGAGCGGCGGTTTCGCGGGCTACCTGAACGTCATCGACGAGCTCTACGTCTACGAAGACCCCGACAACTACCGCCTCCGCCATGACGCCGGCGAACTGCCGGACATCCTCTGAAGCCTGGATGAAGCCCGCCTTCGGAGAGAACTTCCGCTTCACGCTCCTGACGGACTGTCCGTTGCAGGCCGCCCAGGCGGACGTGGCCGGGATCGACTTCATCGGAGTGGACGTGGAGCGGCTGGGCAAGTCCGAGCGCCAGCGTGGGCACGATACGCGGCTCTCCTCACATGCGCTCGAGGATCTCGCGGCCCTGCGCCCGGCCGTGTCGCGGGGCCGCCTGTTCGCACGGCTCGACCCCCTTCACCCGGGCACGGAGCAGCAGATACGACAGGCGCTCGCGTTCGGGGCGCAGGCCCTGATGCTGCCCTTTTTCCGGACGCCGCAGGAGGTCAGCCGGTTCGTGGCGCTGGTCGACCGCCGCGCCCGCACGGTGATCCTGGTGGAGACGCAGGCGGCCGTGGCCTCGCTGCGCGAGATCCTCGCGATCGGTGGGCTGGACGAGGTGATGGTGGGGCTGAACGACCTGCGGCTGGAGCTCAGGGCGCGGCACCATTTCGAACTGCTCGCCTCGCCGCTGATGGACGCCATCGCCGCGGAGGTGCGCCGGGCGGGGCTCGCCTTCGGCGTGGGCGGGGTCGCGCGTGTGGACGATGCCGGTCTGCCGATCGATCCCGACCTCGTGCTGGCCCAGTATCCGCGCCTGGGGGCGACCGGCGCCTGGATCTCGCGGTCCTTCCTCCAGGGCTTGCCGGAGGGCGGGGAGGCGATGCGCCAGGCCGTGCGCCGGGTCCGCGAGCGCCTGACGCAATGGTCGCTTGCCGGGCCCGAACGCCAGGAGCAGGCCAGATGCGACCTGGCCGCGGCCGTGCGCCGCCTGGAGGTCGCGCCCCATGGCTGAGGGACTGCCGGCGCGCGTCACGGTCGTGCTCTCGTCCTACAACCATGCGCCGTTTCTGCCGGCGGCGATCGAGAGCGTGCTGGGCCAGAGCTACGGTGACTTCGACCTGGTCATCTGGGACGACGCCTCCACCGACGGCTCCTGGGAGATCATCGCCGGTTACCAGGACTGCGACCGCCGTATCCGATCCCATCGCAATTCGAGCAACCTGCGCGACGCCTACCGCATGGCCCTGCGCAGCACGCCGGCGCTCGGCGAGTACATAGCCATCCACCACTCGGACGACGTCTGGGAGGCGGACAAGCTCCGCCAGCAGGTGGCGTGCCTGGAGGCGCGGCCGGAGCTGGGCGCGGTCTTCACCCGGGTCCAGCCCATCAACGAGCGGGGCGCGCCGTTCGAGAATGCGCAGCATCCGTACGCCAGCATCTTCGACCAGCCGAACCGCGACCGGCGCGCCTGGCTGCGGCGCTTCTTCTTCCAGGGAAACTGCCTGTGCCACCCTAGCGCGCTGATGCGCAGCCGTGCGCTCGCCGAAGCCGGGGGCTATCGTTATGGGCTCGCCCAGCTTCCCGACCTGGACCTTTGGATCCGGCTGTGCCTCCGGCACGAGATCCACATTCTGGACGAGCGCCTGACCCGCTTTCGCGTGCGCGACGGGGAGGCCAATATGAGCGGCGATCGCCCGGAGACCCGCCAGAGGCTCTTCTACGAATGGCCCAAGATCATGGAGAACTACCTCCAGATCGCGAATGTCGGGGAATTCGAATCCATCTTCGGCGTCAGGCTGGCGGCGGCGGAAGACATCCCTTGCGCGCTGGCGATGCTGGCCCTGGATGGGCGAAATCGAATTCATGCCGCCCGACAATTCGGGCTGGACGTGCTGTTCGCCAATCTCAACTCCGAGACGGGCGCCCGCGCGCTGCGTGAGCGCTTCAATTTCGGCCACGCGGAGTTCGTCCAGCTGACGGCTTCGCCCGCGACGCGCGTGAGCTTTCTCGCCGCGCGCTGAGGGAGGCCCATATAGGCGAAAGCAGTGGCGGCTTGACCAAGCGCCGATGCGCGAAAGCTGCCCGGTCCGCCTCAGGCCGAGCGGCGAGCGCCCAGCAGCCGGTCGATCCCGGCCTGCAGGTCCTCGGGCCGATAGGGCTTGGGGATGAAGCTCAGCCCCTTGCTGTCCAGGTCCTCGACAGCGTCGTTGTAGCCGCTCGTCAGCAGCACCGGCGTCTGCGGAGACCGCGCGGCGAGCTCGCGGGCCAGTTGCACGCCGTTCATGCCGCCGGGCATCACCACGTCAGAGAAGACCAGGTCGATGGGCTCGCCGCTGCTGATCAGGTCGAGCGCCGCCTGGGCGCGGTCCGCCAGGGTCACGGAATAGCCCAGGCTCTGCAGCAACTCGGCGACAAGCTCGGCGAGCTCGAGGTCGTCCTCGACCACCAGCACGCGGCCTGCGGCTGCGGACTTCGCAAGCGCCGGCCTGCGCGTGAGGATCGTGGCGGGCGCGGACTTGCTGCTGGCCGGCAGGTAGAGACGCACCAATGCCCCGCCGCCCGGGCGGTTCTCCATCTCGACGGCGCCGCCCGACTGATGGGCGAAGCCGTGCACCTGGCTCAGGCCCAGGCCTGCTCCAGGGCCCTGGTCCTTGGTGGAGAAGAAGGGCTCGAAGACCTGGGGCAGGACGTCGGCCGGAACGCCTTCGCCGGTGTCGGCGACCTCGATCACCACGTAGCGCCCCTCCAGACCCAGCCGGGGCTCGACCAGCAGGGCGTCGCGCGCTGTGATCGAGAGCAGGCCGCCCGCGGGCATGGCGTCACGCGCGTTGACCGCCAGGTTCAGCAGCGCCAGCTCCAGCTGGGCCGGGTCGACCTCGATGATCGCCAGGTCCCCGTCCGCCTGCACCTCGACGGCGATGTCGCCGCGCAGCGCGCTCGCCAGCAGCGAGGTGGTGTTCGCCAGCCAGGCGGCGACGGCGAGCGGCCGCGGCTGCAGCATCTGCTGGCGCGAGAACGACAGCAGCTGGCGGGTGACGTCGGCGCCCCGCTCGGCGCCGCTCCGGGCCGCGAGCAACAGCCGCTCGACGCGCTCGTCGCCGGCGACGCGCCGCCGCGCCAGCTCAAGGTTGCCCAGCACGACCGTCAGCAGGTTGTTGAAGTGATGGGCGACGCCGCCGGCCAGCAGGCCGATCGCCTGCAGCTTGCGCGCTTCCAGCAACTGTTCCTCGGCTTTCCGGCGCTCCTCCATCTCGGCCTGCAGCCGCAGGTTGGCTTCGTGGTAGCCCCGCAGCATCATCTCGAACGGCGAGAGCACCTCCGCGAGGAACTGGGCCGCCCGCTCGAGCGCCTGGGGTCCGAAGGCGCGATCCTCGCCGTTCATCAGACCAGCCAGCGCCTCGTGGTGCGTGAGTGTGAGGTCCAGCACGCCCAGCCCCTGCGTCATCGCCTGGCGCCCCAGCTCGTAGGCCTGGTGCAGCGCCTGTTCGCCGGAGTGGCGCAGGTGTGCTTCCAAGGCCGCGGCATAGGGCGGCGCGATGGCGGCTGGCGAGCTCATCCCGTCGCGCCCAAGTAGCGGGCCACCAGCACGCTCGCATCGTCGCTGTCGCGGGCGTAGGCGCCGAGCAGGTGCTGGGCCATCTCGTCGGGGGTTCCGAACGGTGCTTCCTCGCCGAAGTCGTGCCGCAGGCCGTCGGAGGCGAAGACCAGCACATCGCCGGGGAAGATCGGCAGGCTGGTGGCGCGCAATGGCGGCAGCTGATAGCCGACGACGCCGCTGCGCAGCAGGATCCGCTCGCGCCCGGGCGTGTGGGCGGGATCGGCGCGATGGAGCAGCGCCTCGGCATTGCCCACCCCCGCCCAGGTGAGCTCCCCGCGCGCGGCGTCGATGGCGGCGAGGCTCATCACCGCGCCGCGCGTGCTGCGCAGGGCCTCGTGACACAGGTTGATGAGCTTCAGCACCGGCTGGTCGGGCGCGGCCTCCAGGCGCGCGACGGCGGCCCGGGCGGCCGTGGCCGCTTCCGGTCCATGACCGAGCCCGTCGATCAGGCCCAGCAGGGCGCCGCCCGGGAAGAAGACGACGACAGGGGCGTCGCCGGACTCGGTCTCGCCGGGCAGAGGCCGGTTGCGGGCCGACCAGTCGACGACCCCGGCGCCTTGGAGCGGGGAGGCGTTTCCGGTCATGGCCGCCACTTGCGCATGGTGATGATGGTGCCCTTGCCGACCTCCGAGACGATGTCGAACTCGTCCATCAGCCGCCGCGCTCCGGGCAGGCCCAGGCCCAGGCTGCGCCCGGTGGAAAAGCCGTCCTGCATCGCCTGGTCGATGTCGGGGATGCCCGGGCCCTGGTCCTCGGCGACCACCACGATTCCCCGCCGGCCGTTCTTCTCCGCCAGCGCGAGCCGGATCTCGCCGCGCCCGGCATAGACGACGATGTTGCGGGCGACCTCGGAGATCGCCGTCGCGATCAGCGTCAGGTCGCTGCCCGTGAACCCGGCCTTCGCGGCGAGCTCGCGGCCGAGCTGGCGCGCCGTGACGATGTCGACGTCGCGCTCGATCGGCGCCTGGGCGTCATCCGGCACGGCCGCGCGCCTCCG
Source organism: uncultured Phenylobacterium sp. (assembly GCA_966434565.1). Lineage (GTDB taxonomy): Bacteria > Pseudomonadota > Alphaproteobacteria > Caulobacterales > Caulobacteraceae > Phenylobacterium. The sequence goes on along the minus strand of CBJNAS010000046.1, from coordinate 2,408 downwards.
CCAGATCGGCCAGGGTCTCCAGCCCCTCCTCCAGGTCGAGGGCGGTGGCGACCCCCTCCAGGGTCAGACCGAGCTCGACCAGGGTGATGGCGACCTCGGGCTGGATGCCGACCACCACCGTTTCGGCGCCGCGCAGGCGGGTCGCGGCCGCGATGCTCCGCAGCGTGCGGGTGGCGAAGGAGTCCATGACGTCCACCGCTGTCACGTCGATCACCACTCCGTGCGAGCGGAATCGCCCGACCTTGTCGGCCAGGTCCTCCTTCAGCTGAAGCAGCTCGCGGTCGGTGAGCGCCGACTGCACCGAGGCGATCAGCACGCCGCCTTGTTTGAGGACCGGAACGCTCATGGCGGCGCTAGGCCTGGGCCGGACGGCGCTCGGGCCGCGCCGGCGCCAGAATCCGCTCGGCCTCCTCGATGCCGCCCTGGAGGTCGCCCATGGTGTTCAGACGGCTGAGATCGACGCCCAGCGTCACCAGGGACTGGGCGACGTCGCCCGAGAGCCCGGTCACGATCACCGTCGCGCCCATAAGGCGCGCTGCGGCGACCGTCTGGATCAGATGGTTGGCGACCTTCGAATCCACCGTCGCCACCCCGGTGAGGTCCATCACCACCACCTTCGCCCGGTGCGTGCGGATCGCCTGCAGCAGGTTGTCGGTCAGTTGCTTGGCCCGGTAGGAATCCAGCAGGCCGATGATCGGCAGGATCAGCAGGCGCTCGCGCACCTGGAGCGCCGGCGTCGAGAGCTCCCGGATCGCCTCCTGCTGGCGCCGGATGGTCTGCTCGCGGTCGGTCATCATCGCATCGACGATGATGCCGAGGTCGAAGAAGGCCAGCTTCTTGAAGGCGACGAAGCGTTCGAAGGCGCCCGCGGCGTCCTTCGCCGAGCGCTCGATGATGCGCCGCCCGATGGCGCTCATCTGGTGATGGAAAGCGCCCATGAACAGGGAGATGTCGAGCTGCGCGCGATTGTACAGCTGCCCCAGGCGGAACCGTTGCTCGACATAGTCCTGGCCGTAGGCGCCGCCGACCATGGCGAGCAGGTGCTCGCGCTCCAGGCGGCGCGCCTCGGTCAGCAGGTCCGCGCGCCGTAGCAGGGCCTGGCCTTCCTCGAACCGGCCGATGTGTCCGAAGAAGGTGTCGACGTGCTCATCGAGATGGTCGAGCACGGCCGGTTTGATCGTCTCGATCGCGGCGCGGTCGGTCGCGCCGATGTCGCCCAGTCGCAGGCGCCGCTCCAACTCGGTCGCGCTGAGCTCGCCAGGCCAGAGATCCGCCGTCGCCATGCGTCGTCCCCCATGGTTGTGTTATGAGTCCGCCGGTGCTTACCGAGCGTTGAGCTGATAAGAGACACTTGGACGCGACCGATGGCAACGCCGGGTTGAGCATTCATTGATTTCGGAGAGCGGAGCTATGGGTCAGGCCTTGAGGAACGGCGATGCGGCCGATGAGCTGGGCGGGCTGCGGGTGCTGATCGTGGAGGACGAGATGCTTGTCGCCATGCTGCTCGAGGACATGCTGGAAGAGCTCGGCTGTGTCAGCGTGGGCGTGGCCCCGACGGTTTCGCAGGCCCTGAGCGCGATCCACGAAAGCCGCGAGCTCGACGCCGCGATCCTTGACGTCAACCTCGGTGGGGAAAAGGTGTTTCCCGTCGCCGACCGCCTGACCAGCGACGGCGTGCCCTTCGCCTTCTCCACCGGCTATGCGCCGTCCGACCTGGCGCAGCGCTATCCGGGCAGCCCGCTGCTGCACAAGCCCTACCCGCCGGAAGCCCTGGCGCGGGCCCTGTCCGACCTGCGACCGGGACGGTGAGGCTCGCTGCAGAGCTGTCGCCAGCGACGCCCCCTCCGTCTCGGCGCGTTCCGCGCCGTTCCACCTCCACCGCTCGCGGGGGAGCTGTCCGCGAGGCGGACTGACGGGGCGCTCAGCACTGATCTTCCAGTGCGCGCCTCGCCACGGCGACGCGCGCGGCGGGAGCCGCTAGTCTGGCCGGCCAGACCGGTATGATTCTCCCATGACCAAGCATTCCCCCCCGCCGGATGACGGCGGCGATCGCATCATCGACGAGCCGCTCTCCGAGGCCCTGTCCCGGCGCTACCTGGCCTATGCGCTGAGCGTCATCACCGACCGGGCGCTGCCGGACGTGCGCGACGGGCTCAAGCCCGTGCAACGCCGCGTGCTCTACGCCATGCGCGAGATGCGCCTGAACCCCGACACCGCGCCGCGCAAATGCGCCAAGGTGGTGGGCGAGGTGATGGGCGGCTATCACCCGCACGGCGACCAGGCGATCTACGACACGCTGGTGCGCATGGCCCAGCACTTCGCCCAGCGCTATCCGCTCGCCGATGGGCAGGGGAACTTCGGCAACATCGACGGCGATAACGCCGCGGCCATGCGCTACACCGAGGCGC
>CBJNAS010000045.1:0-14951 GCA_966434565.1 uncultured Phenylobacterium sp. | reverse complement strand
GGTCGAAGTCGGCGAATACCACATCGGCGCAGACGTAGCGGGCGCAATTGGCGGTGGCGAGGAAGGTGGTTGAGGGCGCGATCACCGCCTCGCCGCCGCGCACGCGCAGCGCCAGCATGGCCAGGTGCAGGGCCGCCGTCCCGTTGCTGCAGGCCACCGCGTGGGCCGCCCCCACCCGCTCCGCGAAGGCCGCTTCGAAGCGCTCGACGAGCGGTCCGGTGGTCAGGAAGTCCGCCCGCAGCGCCTCGGCCACCGCAGCGATGTCATCCTCCCCGATGCTCTGCCGGCCGTAGGGTAGAAAGGGTTCGCTCATGCGTCGGTGAGCCGGCGGCGGCGCGCGGGCGCGCCCTCGTCCAGCAGCGCCAGCAGGGTCGGTCCGCTCAGCCATTGGTCGTTGGTGTCGGAGGCGTAGGAGAAGCCCTCCTCCAGCCGCGGCCCCTCGAACGGCCGGCGGGTGTATTCGGCGAAGGCCGGCTCGATGGCGTAGCGGTCGCCCAGGTCGACAGTGGCGCGCGCGTCGTCGGCCGAGATCATGATCTCGTGCAGCTTCTCGCCCGGCCGGATCCCGACGACCTTGGTGCGCAGCCCGGGCGCCATGGCCTGGGCGAGGTCGGTGATCCGCATGGAGGGGATCTTCGGTACGAAGATCTCGCCGCCGCGCATCAGGGCGAAGGACGAGAGCACGAAGTCGACCCCCTCGCCCAGGGTGATCCAGAAGCGTGTCATCCTGGGATCGGTGATCGGCAGCTCGCTCGCCCCCTTGGCGATCAGCCGCTGGAACAGCGGCGCGACCGAGCCGCGCGAGCCCACGACATTGCCGTAGCGCACGACGGAAAAGCGCGTGCCAATGTCGCCGGAGAGGTTGTTGGCGGCGACGAAGGTCTTGTCGGAGGCGAGCTTGGTCGCGCCATAGAGGTTGATCGGGTTGCAGGCCTTGTCGGTGGAAAGCGCCACCACCTGCTTCACCCGGTTGGCGAGGCAGGCCCAGACGACGTTCTCCGCGCCCAGCACATTGGTGTGGATGCACTCGGACGGATTGTACTCCGCCGCCGGCACCTGCTTCAGCGCCGCGGCGTGGACCACTAGGTCGACGCCGCGCATGGCCAGCGTCAGCCGCTCGCGGTCGCGCACGTCCCCTAGAAAGAAGCGCAGCGAGGCGAGCCGTTCGGGGGCGAAGCGCTCGGCCAGGTCGACCTGCATCTCGCTCTGTTTCAGCTCGTCGCGGGAATAGACGATCAGCTTGCGCGGGCGGGCGCGCTCCAAGACGGTCTCGACGAAGCGGCGGCCGAAGGAGCCGGTCGCGCCCGTGACCAGGATGACCTTGCCGTCCAGGTCCAGGGTGGTCGGCGCAAATCGGCCCAAGGCGCGCTCCGATGGCTTAACGAATCGTCTTCGCAGGCCATGGTCGGCGGCCGCTCGTAAAGAGACCGCTAACCATCGCGGGCGATGATCCCAGGTGATGAAGCGTCGCACCGTCCTCGCGCTCGCCGCCGTGGCGGCCGCCCTGCCGGCTGTGGGCCTGGCGGGCGAGGACAAGAAGAAGACCGGCGGCGAGAGCTACATCCCGGTCGAGACGCTCACCGCCTACACCCTCAAGCCGGGCGCCCGCCGCGGGGTGATGACCGTCGACTGCGGCCTGGACATTCCTGACGCAGCCCTGCGCGACCGCGCCCAGCTGATGCTGCCGCGGCTTCGGGCGGCCTACGTCCAGACGGTGCAGATCTACGCCGGCGGCCTGCCCGCCGACCTGCCGCCCAACCCCGACTTCCTCGCCAGGAACCTGCAGCGCGCCACCGACGACCTGCTGGGCCGCAAGGGCGCGCGCCTGCTGATCGGGGCGGTGGTGGTGAACTGAGGCGGGGCCGAACGTCCCCTCACATCGCGCTCAGGCCGCCGTCCAGCTTCAGTTCCGCGCCGGTGACGAAGCTGCTTTCGTCGGAGGCGAGGTAGAGCACCGCGTCGGCCACGTCGGCGGGCTTGCCGATGCGGCCGATCGGGACCTGACGGGCGAGCTTGGCCTGCGCCTCCGCGTCGCCGAGCTTCCCGCGCAGGGGATCGAGCAGCGGCGTGTCCACGAAGGTCGGGTGGACCGAATTGCAGCGCACGCCCAGCCCCTGGTGAGCGCAGTGCAGGGCGATGCTCTTGGTGAGCAGCCAGACCGCGGCCTTGGAGGCATTGTAGGCCGCCAGGTTGTGGCCGGCGATCAGCCCTGCGATCGAGGAGACGTTCACGATCGCGCCGGGCGCGTTGCGGCGCATGTAGGTGAGGGCGTGCTTGGCGCCCAGGAAGACGGAGTCGGCGTTGACGCTCATCGAGCGCTTCCAGTCCTCGTATGAGAGCTGCTCGACGTCGCCCACCTGGAAGATCCCGGCGTTGTTGACCAGCACCGAGATCCCCTCCATCGCCGCGTCGGCCTCCTCCAGCGCAAAGATCCACTGGTCCTCGCGGGTGACGTCCAGCGGCACGGCGAAGGCCTGGCCCGGGTGGTCGCGCTCGATCTCGGCGGCCATGGCGCGGGCGCCCTCGGCATTGAGATCCGAGAGGGTGACCTTCGCGCCTTCCTCGGCCAGGCGGCGGGCGATGGCCGCGCCCAGCCCCTGGGCGGCTCCGGTGACGAAGGCCTTCTTGCCGGCGACGCGTCCGCTCATCGCGCCGGCTCCCCTTGCGCGCCGAGCGCGCTGGCCGCCTCATCCAGGAAGCGGGCGAGCTCGACGTCGAGCGCCGTCACGCCGTCGGAGTCGTGGGTCGCGAGCGTGACCTCCACGCGATTGTAGACGTTGAACCACTCCGGATGATGGTCGAGCTTCTCGGCCTTCAAGGCCGCGCGGGTCATGAAGCCGAAGGCCGCGTTGAAGTCGCCGAAGCGGTAGCTGCGCCGGATCGCGTCCCGGCCCTCCGCGGCGGTCCAGGCGGGTAGCTCCCGAAGCGCAGCGGCCGCGCCGATCTTCGCGGGGCGGGTCATGATCATGGCCTCCTCATTCCTAGAGCCAAAGCTAAACGCCGCCTTCGCGGGGCGTGCAAGCGCCGCCCATTCTGCTAAGAGGCCGGCCATGCACCAGACCCAGGTCAAGCCTGCGCGCACGATCCCCCTGCCGCACCAGCTGCCCGGCTGGGTCCGCCAGCTCGGCTACGCGATCGCCGTCGCGGTGCTGCTCTATCTCTGCCTCGCGCCGACGAAGATGTTGCCCAAGGAGACCCTGTGGGACAAGGCCGAGCATTCGATCGCCTGGTTCGTGCTGTCGGCCGTCGGGCTCGTCTTCTGGCCGTGGCGGCCGGGGCGCATCGCCGGCTTCGCGCTCATCCTCGGCGCCGTGGTCGAGGTGCTGCAGGCGACCATGCCGCTCGGCCGCGACGGCGACTGGCGCGACTGGGTGGCGGACCTGGTGGGCGTCTCGACGGCGCTGGCCATCTGGCTGATCGCGCGCTGGGTTGTCGAATGGACCGGCAAGCGGGCCTAATGGGGCGATGCCCCAAACCGAACAGCCTGCCGAGCACCGCCCCTTCGTCTACCTCGCGGTTCCCTGCTACGGCGGGAGCGTCGATCTCTTCTTCATGCGCTCGGTGGTGGCCTTGCAGCGCGCCTGTCGCGAGCGCGGGATCGGCCTGCACGTCGAGCTGATGGGCGGCGACGCCCTGATCACCCGGGCCAGGGCGCGATTGGCGGCCGGTTTCCTCGCCCACGGCCAGGCGACCCACATCCTGTTCTGCGACGCCGACATCGGCTTCGCCCCTCAGAACGTCTTCCGCCTGCTGGAGGCGGAGCGGGCGGTGGTCGCCGCGGTCTGTCCCTTGAAGCACATCGACTGGGAGAAGGCGCGCGCCGCGGCGCAGGCGGGCGTCGCCGACCTGCAGGCGGCCGCGATCGGCTATGTGGTGCGCTTCCTGCCGACGCCGGACAACAGCGTCGAGGTGGACGACCGCGGCTTCGCCAAGGTGGCCTACGGCGGCACGGGCTTTCTGATGATCTCGCGCGCGGCGATGCAGAGCCTGGCCGCCGCCCATCCGGAGCTCGCCGCCGATGTCGGCGACGCCGGCGAGGGGCCAAAGACCGCGATCATGTTGTTCGACACCGTGATCGAGCGCGAGACCGGCCAATACCTCTCGGAGGACTACGCCTTCTGCCGCCGCTGGCGCGACTTCGGCGGAGAGATCTGGGCCGACCTCGAGGCGCGGCTCACCCACACCGGCCACGCGGCCTACACGGGCCGGGCGCTGGACGCCATGCGGCGTGCGTGAACGGGCCTAGAACGTCAGCGATGTATCGGGTTGCGCAGGCCAGGCGCCCGAATCTGAGCGTGATCCCGGCATCCGCCCTGACCGCTTCGCGGTCGTCCCCTGCCCATGAAGGGAAGGCAAGGAGCTCACCTCATCCAGGCCGCCGCCAGGAAGGCCGCGCCCGAGCCCAAGGCGCCCAGGGCGAACCACAGCAGCGCCGCGCTCCGCCGTGGCGGGGCGGAGGTCGCCACCACCGCCGGCTCCGGCGAGGCGGCCAGCCGCGCGAGGTTGCGGACCGCCTGCTCGGCCTCCCCGGCGAGGCGCCGGATCCGGGTGGCGGGCGAGAGCTCGCGGGCGATCCAGCGGCGCACGACCGGCTCGGCGGCCGACCAGATGTCGTGGTCCGGATAGATCCGCCGCGCCACCCCCTCGACCGTCATCATGGTCTTCTGCAGCAGCACCAGCTCGGGCCGCAGGCGCATCTCGAAGAGGGCGGTGATCTCGAACAGCTGGGTCAGCACCCGGCTCATCGGCACCTCGCTGGCGGCCCGGCCGAACACCGGCTCGCCCACGGCCCGCAGCGCCTGGGCGAACTCGGCCACGCTGTGACGCGACGGGACATAGCCGGCGTCGAAGTGCACCTGGGCGACGCGCGGGTAGTCGCGCTGCAGGAAGCCCCAGAGGATCTCCGCCAGATAGCGCCGCTCCGGCGCGCCCAGCCGGCCGATGATGCCGAAATCGACGGCGGTCACCTGGGCGGGCGGGGCGACGAACAGGTTGCCCTCGTGCAGGTCGGCGTGGAAGACGCCGCGGTCCAGCGCCTGGGAGAGGAAGGCGCGGATCAGGTTGTCGGCCAGCTGGCGCCGGTCGAGACCGGCCTGCTCCAGCGCCGCCTCGCCCGAGAGCGGCAGGCCCGCCGCCCACTCCATGGTCAGCGCCCGCTTGCCCACGCCCTCCCAGACGACCCTTGGCGCGCGCATGTAGCCGTCCTCGGCCATGACCTCGCCGAGTTCGTCGGCGCCGGCGGCCTCGAGCCGCAGGTCGAGCTCCAGCTCGGTGGCGCGGATCACCGTGTTGGCGAACTTCATCGGCTCCAGCCGCCGGGCCAGCGGCGCCGTGCGCTCGACCAGGCGGGCGGCCAGCCGCAGCACCTCGGCGTCCTCGGCGACGCGACGGGCGATGCCGGGCCGCAGGATCTTCACCGCCACGCGGCGGCCGTCGAGCAGCCGCGCCTCGTGCGCCTGGGCGAGGGAGGCGGCGGCCACCGGCGGGCCGAACTCGGCGAACAGCGTCTCGAGCGGGCGGTTCAGCACCCGTTCCAGCTCGCGCCGGGCGACGTCCTGGGGGAAGGGCGCCAGCCGGTCCTTCAGCCGGGAGAGGTCCTCGGCGAACTCGCGGCCAAAGATGTCGGCGCGGGTGGACAAGAGCTGGCCGAGCTTGATCGCCACCGGTCCCAACCGCTCCAGCGACCGGGCGAGCCGCTCGCCCGGCCGGCCGACGCGGCCGCCGCGGCCTGCGAACAGCCGCAGCGCCCGCGAGAGCGCCGCCACCGCCGGCGGATAGAGCGGCTCCAGCTCGCGCGGCAGGAGCGCGTCGTTGCGCGCCAGCATCAGGCCGGCGCCGATCAGCCGCCCGAACGCGGCGGGGCCGCTCATCGGCCTAGATCGCCCGGCCGGTGTGCAGGGCTGCGACCCCGCCGGTGAAATTGGTGAACCCCACCTGCGAAAAGCCCGCCTCGCCGATCATCCGCGCGAAGGTCCGCTGGTCGGGGAAGCGGCGGATGCTTTCGACCAGATACTGATAGGCGTCGCGGTCGCCGGCTATCCGCGCGCCGATCTCCGGGATCACCTTGAAGGAATAGGCGTCGTAGGCCTTCTGCAGGGGCTCGACCACCGGGCGGGAGAACTCCAGGCAGAGGAACCGCCCCCCGACCTTGAGCACCCGCCGCGCTTCGCGCAGCGCTGCCGGGATATCGGTCACGTTGCGAATGCCAAACGCGATCACATAGGCGTCGGCGCAAGCGTCCGGCAGCGGCAGCTTCTGGGCGTCGCCGACCGCCCAGGCCATCTCGGGCTCGCCGCCCTTCTCGCGGCCGGCGGCGATCATCTCGGCGTTGTAGTCGACGACGAAGACCTTGGCGTCCGGCCCGCCACGGCGCATCTGGGCGCGGCGGGCCATCTTGGAGAATCGCCGGGCCATGTCGCCGGTGCCGCCGGCGCAGTCGACGATCACCTCGCCGGGCTGGGGATTGAGCCTCGCCGCGACCGCGTCCTTCCACAGCCGGTGGACGCCGCCGCTCATCAGATCGTTCATCAGGTCGTAGCGGCGCGCGACCCGGTCAAAGACGCCGCGCACCAGGCCCGGCTTCTCGTGGGGCTCGACGTCGCGAAAGCCGAAGGTGGCGGCGGGTCCGGTCATGGATAAGGCTCTTAGCGTTGCGCGAGCGGGGCTCCAAGGCGGATATGTTTCGCGTTCTGAATGCAGGGAGGAACGGATGGCGGAAGAGGGGATCGTGCGCGCCGCGTGCCACTGCAAGGCGGTGCAGCTGAAGGTGAGGCTGGCCGAGGGCCTGGAGAAGCCGCTACGCTGCACCTGCTCCCTGTGCCGGATGCGCGGCGCCGTCGTGGTCATGGCCGACCGGCGCGGCGTCGAGGTGCTCGCCGGCGAGTCCTTCCTCACCGAGTACCGGTTCAACACCGGGGTGGCGCGGCATTACTTCTGTTCGCGCTGCGGCGTGTACACCCATCACCAGCGCCGGATGGATCCTGAGCAGGTCGCGGTGAACGTGGCCTGCATCGAAGGCGTGAGCCCCTTCGACTTCGCCGAAGTCCCGGTCGTCGACGGCGTCAACCACCCCAAGGACATCGGGCTGGATGCGCCGCTCGGGCTGGCGGGGGTGCTGCGGTTCGAGCGGGGAGGGTAGTTCTTCCGTCTTGGCCCGCTTCATGCGGGCGATGACGGATGATGAAAGCTGATCCCTCGACGCGGCCTTCGCCGCATGCCACTCACGCAGCATGCCCGAGCTCCCTGAGGTCGAGACGGTCCGAGGCGGCCTGGCGCCGGTGCTGGAGGGCCGGAGGCTGGCGCGCGTCGAAGCCCGCCGGCCCGACCTGCGGTTTCCGCTGCCGCCGAACTTCGTCCAGCAGCTGACCGGCGCGACGATCGTTTCGCTGCGCCGCCGGGCCAAGTACCTGCTGGCCCGCCTCGACCGCGAGGACACCCTTGTCATGCACCTGGGCATGAGCGGGCGCTTCGAGATCGCTCGTCCCGAGGGGTTGGAGCGGCCGGGCGAGTTCCACTACGCTCCCGATCCGGACCCGAAGCACGCCCACATCGTCTTCGAGACCGATGCCGGGACGCGCGTCACCTATTACGACCCGCGCCGGTTCGGCTACATGGCGCTGGTCAACACCGCGACCCTGCACCTGCATCCTTGGTTCGCCGGCTTGGGTCCGGAGCCGTTGTCCGACGACTTCGACGCAGCGCGGCTGCAGACCGCCTTCGCCGGCCGCCAGCAGGGGCCCAAGACCCTGCTGCTCGATCAGCGGATCGTCGCGGGCCTCGGCAACATCTACGTCTGCGAGGCGCTGCACCGGGCGCGCATCTCGCCCTTCAAGCCCGCGGGCCGCGTCAGCCAGCCGAAGCTCGCCAGGCTCGCCCAGACCGTGCGCGAAGTGCTGGCCGAGGCGATCGCCGCCGGCGGATCGACGCTGCGCGACTACGCCCAGGCGGACGGGGCGCTGGGTTACTTCCAGCACAGCTTCCGCGTCTACGACCGCGAGGGCCGGCCGTGTCCGAACGCCGATTGTTCGGGAACCATCCACCGCAAGGTGCAGGGCGGGCGCTCGACCTTCTACTGCCCGACCTGCCAGCGGTGAGCTAGCCTGAGGCCCATGACGAATCGCCGCCTGGGCCTTGTGGCCCTGATCGCCGGCCTGCTCGCCGCCACGGCCGCCCAGGCGAAGCCGCCGGTCTGGATCGTCCGCGACGCCGATTCCGAGCTCGTCTTGTTCGGCTCGGTGCACGTCCTGCCGCCCGGCCTGGACTGGCGGCCGCAGGCCTTCGAGCAGGCGGTCAAGAGCGCCGACGACGTCTGGTTCGAGCTGCCGATCGACCCGGCGACGGAGGCCGAGACGCTGCGCCTGGCGGCCCGCAAGGGGGCGCTCCGGCCCGACCAGTCGCTCTTCAGGATGCTGCCGCCTGCGACGTCCCAGCAGATGCTGCGGGTGGCCCGGGCCTATGGCGCCGATCCTGCCGTGCTCGACCGGCTCGAGCCCTGGCTGGCCGAGGTGGCCCTGAGCGGCGCGGCCTTCCGCCGGGCCGGGGCCGACGGCCAGGACGGGGTGGAGAAGGCCGTCGCCGCCGAGGTCCCGCCGAACGCCCGTCGCCGCGCCTTCGAGACCCCGGCCGAGCAGATCGACCTATTGGCCGGCGGCCCCTGGGCCGACCAGGTCGCCTCGCTGGCGCAGACCCTGAAGGAGATGGAGGACAAGCCCGACGAGTTCGCCCGACTGGTCAGCGCCTGGATGTCCGGCGACCTGACGGCGCTGGACCGCGAGGCCCTCGCGCCGATACGCAAGGCCTCGCCGGCGCTCTTCCGCCGACTGGTCGCCGACCGCAACGCGCGCTGGACGCAAATCCTGGACGAGAGGCTCAAGGGCCATGGCCGGACTGTCGTCGTCGTGGGCATGGGCCACCTGATCGGGCCCGGAGGCCTGCCGGCCCGGCTGCGCGCGCTTGGCTATCAGGTCGAGGGGCCTTAAAGCGCAAGGTTGCAGTTTCCCAGGCAGCGCGCGGCAGGATTCCCCATGAGCTTCCAGACCCTTCTCGTCGAGACCACCGAGGGCGTGACCCTGATCCGCCTGAACCGCCCCGAGGCGCTGAACGCGCTGAACAGTCAGCTGCTGGAGGAGCTGTGCCAGGCCCTCGACGCGGCGGAAGCCGACCGCGAGGTGGGCTGCGTGGTGCTGACCGGCTCGGAGAAGGCTTTCGCCGCGGGCGCGGACATCAAGGAGATGTCCGACAAGAGCTATCCGGAGATGTTCTTCCAGGATTTCTTCGGCAAATACCAGAACCGCATTGCGGCGTTCCGCAAGCCGCTCGTCGCCGCGGTGGCGGGCTACGCCCTGGGCGGCGGCTGCGAGCTCGCCATGCTCTGCGACTTCATCATCGCCGCCGAGACGGCCAGGTTCGGCCAGCCGGAGATCAACCTGGGGGTCATGCCGGGCATTGGCGGCACCCAGCGGCTCACCCGGCTGGTGGGCAAGTCCAAGGCCATGGACATGATGCTGACGGGCCGCCAGATGGATGCGGCCGAGGCCGAGCGCTCCGGCCTGGCCAGCCGGGTCGTGCCCGCCGACAAGCTGATCGAGGAGGCGATGAGCGCGGCCAAGCGCATCGCCCGCCAGTCGCCGCTGGCGACCATGATGAACAAGGAGCTGGTGAACGCGGCCTATGAGACGACGCTGGCCACCGGCGTCACCATGGAGCGGCGCCTGTTCCACTCCCTGTTCGCCTTCGAGGATCAGAAGGAGGGCATGGCCGCCTTCGTGGAAAAGCGAAAGCCGCAGTTCAAGGGCCGCTGAGCGCCCATGCGGCTGCTCGCCTTCGGCGACAGCCTGGTCGCGGGCGTGGGCGATCCCGATCACCTGGGCTGGGTCGGCCGCGCGGTCGCCGGCCGCCGCGACCTGACCCTCTACAACCTGGGTATACGGCGGGAGACCTCGACGGACGTGGCCGCGCGCTGGCGGGCCGAGGCCGCGCCGCGGCTGAGCGAGCTGGAACCCTGCCGGATCGTCTTCTCCGTCGGCGTCAACGACTGCATGGCCGAGGGCGGGGCGCAGCGCGTCGCCCCGGCGCAGTCGCTGCTGAACCTGCGGGCCATGCTGACCGGGGCCGGGCGGATCGCCCCGGCGCTGCTAGTTGGGCCGCCGCCGGTCGCCGAGCCCGGCGCGGCCGCCCGCGCCGAGACGCTCAACGAGCATTTCAAGCTGCTCTGCGCCCGATTGAAGGTTCCCTTCATCGACGTCTTCCGTCCGCTCGCCGCCGACGGCCTGTGGCTGGCCGAGGCCCAGGCCTGGGACGGCGCCCATCCCGGGGCGGCCGGCTACCGGCGCATGGCCGAGCTGGTCGCCGCGCACCCGGCGTGGCGGGCGTTCACCCTGGCCGATTAGTTCTCACCGACGCAGCGCCTGGCCATTGACCGCGGCCCCGCGCTTGCGTATATCCGCGCCTCCGATTTCCCCGCCCGGTTCGCCGGGCGCGTTGCTTTTTGAGAGCTGACGAATGGCCAATACGCCCGGCGCCAAGAAGGCGGTCCGCAAGATCGCCCGCCGCACCGAAGTCAACAAGTCGCGCCGCTCGCGCGTGCGCACCTATCTGCGCCGCTTCGAGGAAGCGGTGGCCGAGGGTGACGCCTCCAAGGCCAAGGCGGCCTTCATCGAGGCGCAGTCCGAGCTGATGCGCGCGGTCTCCAAAGGCGTGGTGCACAAGAACACCGGCTCGCGGAAGGTGTCGCGCCTGGCCGCCCAGCTGAAGAAGCTGTCGGTGGCCTGAGCCCGCCGACCGCCCCTCGGGGCCGGTTGCAAAATTACGAATTTGTTCCGACAGCGCCCGGTTCCGGGCGCTGTTTTTTTGGCGTGGAGGCCATAAACCTATGTGAATCCTGCGGCGAATCTACTCAGGTCGCGGATCGAAAAAATTGCCTTTCCCTTGGCCGGGAAAGGCCCTGCGCAAGTCAACCGAAATATCCGCGCGGCCCCTTAAGAATCCCCGTTGACCCTCCAAGGCCGCCGACTACTCTCAGCTTCCTCACAAGCGTCTTCCATCTGATCCCGGACGAACCGGGGCGCCGGCGGAGCATATGCATTCGCCGGTTAAGGGATTGTGTTTGTTGAGAAAGGGCCGGTCACCGCGCGGGGTGGGGACCGACAGGGCGGGGTTGCGAGGATGATGATAAGGGGGGCTGCAGGAGCCATGGCTGACGCGCCGGCGGGGGCGGTCTGGACCAAGACCTGCCAAGTGCTCAAGCGCGAGCTGGGCGAAGCGACCTTCGGTTCCTGGCTCGGTCAGGCGGCTCTGCGGGAGACCGGTGACGAGGTGTGCCTGGTGGCGGCGACGGGGGTCGCGCGCGACTGGATTCGCCGTCATGCTTGGCGCCGCATCGGCGAGCTCTGGGCGCAGAACGATCCGCTCGGCCGCCGGCTCGACCTGAAGTCGCGGATGGAGGTCGACAGCGCCGCAACCGTGGCGGCTGGATTCGCAAACCAGGGGCCGATCTCGGCGCCGGTGGCGGCCAATGCCCCGACCGCGCCGGAGGTGTTCGAGATCGAGGCGGAGCTGGCGCCGCCGGCGGCCGTCAAGCAGGGACGTCTGCAGGGGCTGCAGGAGAAGTTCTCCTTCGAGACCTTCGTATCGGGTCCGGCCAACGAATTCGCCTTCGCCGTGGCGCGCCGCGTGGCGAGCTGGGCGGACGGGCATTTCAATCCGGTCGTCTTCCACGGCCCCTATGGCTTCGGCAAGACCCACCTCCTGAACGCGCTCGCCTGGGAGGCGCTGCGCAATTCCCCTGAGAAGCGCGTCGTCTACCTCTCCGCCGAACGGTTCACCTCGACCTTCGTCAAGGCGCTGCAGGACCGGCAGACCGCGACCTTCAAGGAGGAGCTGCGCAACGCCGACCTGCTGCTGATCGACGACGTGCACTTCGTCGCGGGCAAGCCTTCGACCCAGGAGGAACTGTTCCACACCTTGATCTCTCTGGTCGAGGACGGCCGGCGCGTGGTGATGACCGCCGACCGCTCGCCGGCTGAGATCTCGGAGATGGAGCCCAGGCTGCGCTCGCACCTGCAGGCGGGCCTGGTCTGCGGCATCGAGCCGGCGGACCGCAACCTGCGCCTGGGCATTCTGGAGCGGAAGCTCGCGACCCTGGCCCAGCAGGGCAGGTTCCATCCGTCCGCCCGGCCGGAAGTGCTGCAGTTCCTGGCCGATCGCTTCACCGACAGCGTGCGCGAGCTGGAAGGCGCGCTGAACACCCTGGTGGCCCGGGTGGGCGCAGACCTGGCCCGGCTGACGCTCGACCAGGCGCAGGGCATCCTGCGGCCGCACCTGTCGTGCAACGAGCGCAAGGTGACCGTGGACATGATCCAGAAGGCCGTGGCGGAGCACTACGGCCTGAAGCAGGCGGACCTGATCTCCGAGCGCCGCGCCCGCGCCGTGGCCCGGCCCCGGCAGGTGGCCATGTGGCTCGCCAAGCAGATCACCACCCGCTCGCTGCCCGACATCGGCCGCCGGTTCGGCGGGCGCGACCACACCACCGTGCTCCACGCCGTGCGCCGCATCGAGGCGCTGAAGGGCGAGGACGCGGCCATCGCCCGCGACGTGGACGTCCTGCTGCGCAAGCTGCGCGGCTGAGCCGCGCCGAGCTCCCGAGAAAGCGGAAGGCCCGCCGGGGTTCCGGCGGGCCTTCTCCGCGTCAGGGATCTGGCGTCACGGGTTGGCGATGATGCTGATCATCAGCCCCGTGGCGACGGCGGCGAGCACACAGGCCGTCCCTCCTCTCCCCCGAGCGAAGCGAGAGAGGCAGAGAGGGTTGGGAGAGGACGGCGCCGATCTTCGGTCGCACCGAGTTTCCACAAGATCCACGGCGACGGATCGACCCGACGCTGTGGCTGCGGCATGGCCGAGCCGCCCTCTCCTTACCTCACCCTCTCTCGCTTCGCTCGGGGGAGGGGGCAAAACCCCGGACTTCTGTGAATCCGGTAGCCTTCATGGGGAGGGACAGAAAAGGCGGCCGCATCTCTGCGGCCGCCTCCTTTGATCCGAACTTTCCGCGAAGCTTACGCCTCGGCCTTCTCCGGCTCTTCCTTCTTCGACAGGTCCTCGCCGGTCTCCTGGTCGACGACCTTCATGGAGAGGCGGGTCTTGCCACGATCGTCGAAGCCCAGGAGCTTGACCTTCACCTCCTGGCCTTCCTTCAGCACGTCGGAGACCTTGTTCACGCGCTCGTTGGCGATCTGGCTCACGTGAACCAGGCCGTCGCGGGCGCCGAAAAAGTTCACGAAGGCGCCGAAATCGACGATCTTGACCACCTTGCCAGTGTAGACATGGCCGATCTCGGGCTCGGAGGCGATCGACTTGATCCACTCGCGGGCCGCGTCGATCTTCGACTGCTCGGCGGCCGCGATCTTGATCGTGCCGTCCTCGCCGATGTCGATCTTGGCGCCGGTCTTCTCGACGATCTCGCGGATCACCTTGCCGCCGGAGCCGATGACTTCACGGATCTTGTCGACCGGGATCTTCATGGTCTCGATCTTGGGCGCGTATTCGCCGAGCGCGGTGCGCGGCGCTTCCATGGCCTTGGCCATTTCGCCGAGGATGTGGTCGCGGCCGCCCTTCGCCTGCTGCAGGGCCTTGCGCATGATCTCTTCGGTGATGCCGGCGATCTTGATGTCCATCTGCAGGGAGGTGATCCCGTCAGCGGTGCCGGCGACCTTGAAGTCCATGTCGCCCAGGTGGTCCTCGTCGCCCAGGATGTCGGAGAGCACGGCGAAGCTGTCGCTTTCCAGGATCAGCCCCATGGCGATGCCGCTGACCGGCTTCTTCAGCGGGACGCCCGCGTCCATCAGCGCGAGCGACGAGCCGCAGACCGAGGCCATCGACGACGAGCCGTTGGACTCGAAGATCTCCGAGACCAGGCGGATGGTGTAGGGGAACTCCTCCACCGGCGGCAGCATCGGGCGGATCGCCCGCCAGGCCAGCTTGCCGTGGCCGACCTCGCGACGCCCGGGGGCGCCCATGCGGCCGGTCTCGCCCACGGAGAAGGGCGGGAAGTTGTAGTGCAGCATGAACTTCTCGAAGTACTTGCCTTCGAGCGCGTCGATCAGCTGCTCGTCGTCGCCGGTGCCGAGCGTGGCCACGACCAGGGCTTGGGTCTCGCCGCGGGTGAACAGCGCCGAGCCATGGGCCCGAGGCAGGACGCCCACTTCCGAGACGATCGGGCGGACCTGGTCGACGGAGCGGCCGTCGATCCGCTTGCCGGTCTCCAGGATCGAGCGGCGGACGATGTCGGCCTCCAGCTCCTTGAAGACGCCGCCGAGCTTGTTGCCGTCGTAGCCGTCCGGATTAGCGTCCGACTTGGCGAACTGGGCCACAGCTTTGTCCTTGGCGGCGCCGATGGCCGCGTGACGCTCGCTCTTGCCGGTGATCTGATAGGCAGCGCGCAGGTCGCCGCCGATCACCGCCTTGATCTTTTCCTTGATCGCGTCGGTGTCGTCCGTCTGGAAGTCGAACGGCTCCTTCGCGGCATGCTCCGCGAGCTCGATGATCGCGTCGATCACCGGCTGCATCTCTCTGTGGGCGAAGGTGACGCCGCCCAGGACTTCCTCTTCGGAGAGCTCCTGGATCTCGGATTCCACCATCATCACCGCGTCATGGGTGCCGGCGACGACCAGGTCCATGCGCGACGACTTCTGCTCGTCGAGGGTGGGGTTCAGGATGTATTGGCCGTCGACGAAGCCGACGCGCGCCGCGCCGATCGGGCCCATGAAGGGCGCTCCCGACAGCACCAGCGCGGCGGAGGAGGCCACCAGGGCGACGATGTCGGGATCGTTCTCCAGGTCGTGGGCGAGCACGGTCGCCACCACCTGGACCTCGTTCTTGAAGCCCTTGACGAACAGCGGGCGGATCGGACGGTCGATCAGGCGCGAGGTCAGCGTCTCCTTCTGGGAGGGCGCGCCTTC
>CBJNAS010000044.1:0-15117 GCA_966434565.1 uncultured Phenylobacterium sp. | reverse complement strand
TTATTCTGCACGGTCCTGTTAGATATATTCGGAGCGGATGACGTGTCTGTTTCAGGAGGCGTGAGGACGATCAGGCGCCCTCGCCCTGCGCTGGCGCAGGGCGTTGTCGGCTGTGTCGCGCGGGTCCAGGCCGCATCGCGCCTGGTCCAGGGCCTCGCCGTACTCCAGCCGCAGGCGCTGCCCCGCGGGTCCGTCCTCGCGCCCGGGCGCACACCGTGCCCGTCAGCGGCGCCCTTCAGAAGGGCCTGCGAGACCTCGCGCGATGGGTCGAGGCGGACATCCGGCCCTCGGAGACGGTCTACGGGGTGGCGGACGCCCCGGTCGTGATCCCCGCGCGCGCCACTTGCGCGAGCGATGCTCGCTTATCATGCAAATTATTGCGAACCCGCAACGTGGCGCGCTCACCTCATGGTAGAGCTGTGGACTCGGGGTTTCGCCGGCGCCTAGTTGCCCGGCGGGGGCCCGATCATGAAGCCGAACCGTCTGCCGAGCTTGGAGCTTGGCCGTTTCATCGCAGCCTCGCTGGTTGCAGCGTTCCACTATTCGGGCACCTTCCGTCATCTGCGGCACGTCGACGTGTTCGCGGACGTCTTCAGGGCGGGCTATGCGGGAGTCGACTACTTCTTCGTGCTCAGCGGATTCGTGATCTATCACGTCCACCGCCACGACATCGGTCATCCGCACCGCGTGAGAGATTTCGTGCTCAGGCGCGCGATCCGGATCTATCCTGAATACTGGGCCGCCCTTCTCTTCATGATCATGGCCTTGACGCTTGCGCCCTGGCTGGCGTCCCAGGGCGGGGCGATGGCGAAGCAGAGCCTTGTTCCCGACGCTCTCCTGCTGCCGATCAACGGCGACTCGATCGTCCCAGTGTCGTGGACGCTGAGGCGCGAGGTCATCTTCTACGCGATCTTCGCGCTGCTGATCCTCCGGCCGCGGCTCGGCGGCGCGCTGTTCGTGGCTTGGCAGGCGGCGTCCGCGATCGGCCACTTCGTGCTGCCGCAACCGGTGAGCGGCTACGTCGCGCCGTTCGCGGACGTCTACAATCTCGGCTTCGCCATGGGCGTCGGCATGGGCTGGCTGTTCGAGCAGCGGCCCGCGCCCCGTCCCGCGTTGGTGGCCGCCCTCGGCTGGCTAGCGTTCGCGGGCGCTTTTCTCTTCGAATGGCGCCTTGGGCGCCACCTCCCGCTGCGGGCGCAGGTGCTCGATGCGTTCTGGGGCCCACTGATCTACAGCGCCGCGGCGTCGGTGGCGGTCTACGGCCTCGCCTCGCTCGATCATGCGCGAGGGTGTCCGCCGTCGAAGGCGGTCGCCGTGCTCGGCGGCTGCTCGTACATTCTGTACCTGATCCATATTCCGGTCGGATGGGCCGCCCTGTGGATCTTCAGCCTGGGTCCGCTGCATCTCCTGAACGCCCACCTCGTCTTCGCGGCAATGCTGGTGACCGCCGTGGCCGCATCCTGCGCGGGGCGCCTGCTCTTCGAGAAGCCCCTAACCCTCTGGCTGCACGCACGGCTCGTGGCGAGGCGGCCGACAGCGGCGCTGGCCGCCGACCGGCGCCTGGCTAGCATCTACCTGGCCTCGGACGAGTCCGCGCAGCGGTAGTCAGTCGCTCCGCGACTGCTCCCCCGGTGAATCTCACCCGCCGCGCAGGAACGCCAGCATCGCCGAATTGAACGCCTCCGGCCGTTGCAGCATGGCGAAGTGGCTGGCGCTGGGGATGATGATCAGCTGCGCGCGCGGGATGCTGCGGGCGAGGTAGCCGGTGTGCTCGCGCTTGATTGCCTCGTCGTGGTCGCCGTCGACGATGGCGACCGGCGTGCGGATGCGGGCGAGGTCGGCCGGGCCGTAGTGGGGCTCGGTATCCCACATCCTGACGATGGCCTTGTAGAAGGCGTTGTAGCCGCCGGGGGTCGGCGAGAGTTCGGCGTAGTCGCGTTTCGCCAGCCTTTCGAAATAGGCGAAGGTCCGGTGCTGGCCGGCGTCGGGCTTGACGCCGCTGGGGTCCATGTTGGCGGCGAAGGCGAACACCCGGCTGACGCGCTCGGGGGCGTGGAGCGCCATGACCAGGCCGATGATCGCCCCGTCGCTCCAGCCCACCACCGCCGCCTTGGGCAGCTGCAGCTGGTCCATGACCGCCCCCACGTCCGAGGCCATCAGCTCGTAGGTGTAGGGCCGCGCGTCGCGGCTGCTGTGGCCATGCCCGCGGCTGTCGATCAGGATGGCGCGGTAACCGGCCCGGGTCAGGGCCGGGACCTGGTTCCCCCAATATCGGCCGTTGGCCAGGCCGCCGTGCAGCAGGATCACCGGCGATCCGTGGCCGAAGCAGGCGTAATAGATCCGCGCCCCGTCATGCGCCACAAAGCCGGACTCGGCGGGGCGCGGCAGGGCGCGCGGCGCCGGCACGCTCTCCCAGGCTTCGCGCGCCTGCGAAGGCGCCGCCGCCGCGGCGATCAGGCCCAGGCCGAGACACAGCGCGGCGCGCCGAGCGATCACGACTTCCTCCCTGGAGTGAACGTCTGCGGCCGAGCTTGGCATGACAGCCCGGGGCATGGCTCAGGCGCCGGCGTCGGTCTGGGCGGCGCTGACGATCAGCTTTTCGAACGAGGCGCCGACGATGTCGAAGTGCTGCAGCATGGCCGCATGGGCGCGCGCGGGCTCGGCGGAGACGATCGCCTTGACCACCGCGTCGTGCTCGGCGTGCGAGCTCGCGAGGCGCCCGGCGTTGCGGAATTGGGCGCGGCGGTAGGGGGCGCAGCGGCGGCGCAGCAGCCGGGTCGCGTCCTCCAGCAGGGTGTTGTGCGCGCCCTGGTAGATCAGGGCGTGGAAGGTCTCGTTTGCGGCGCGGAACTCCTGGACCGCCTCGCGCGCGGCCATGCCGGCCATGTTCTCGTGCAGTCGCTGCAGCCCGCGGCGCTCGATGGCGGTCATGCTCATGGCGGCCAGGCGCGCGCAAGTCGCCTCCATCTCGGCCATGGCCACGAACATCTCCTCCAGCAGCTCCGGCGTCACCTCGGCGACGAAGGCGCCGCGATTGGGCCGCAGCTCCACCAGGCCGCGACTGGCGAGCTGACGCAGGGCCTCGCGCACGGGCGTGCGCGACACCTGGAAGCGCTGGGCCAGCCCCTGCTCGTCGAGCTTGGCCCCCGGCAGGATCTCTCCGCTCAGCACCAGGTCCTCGATCTGCCCGGCAAGGCTCGGCTCGCCTTTAGGCTGCGGCGTCTCATCCATGGGTCGTCAATTACCCTGCTTGGGGCCGAGCTGACAATGTTCTGTGCGCGGCCTGGCCGAATCCTGTCCGATATGCGGGCACATCGCGAGAATCCCCGGTTACGTGCATACATAATCTGCCGGTCTACCACTTCTGCATGCATCCATCGCCTCATCAAAACGAGGGGGTGCTTGATGAAGAAGATCTGGGGCTTGTTGGGATTGCTGGCGGGCTTCGCCGCCGCCCCGGCGCTGGCGGAGGATGCGGGGCTCGGTCTGCACGGCTTCGGCGACCTGTCCGTCAAGAACGACTACATCACGCCACGCGGGCTGCGTGTCACGTCAGGCGGAACCACGGTCCAGGTGCTCGACGGACTGGTGGTCGACGTCCCGCAGAAGCCCGGCGGCGCGATCACCGACGTCTCTTTCGTGGTCGGGACCTGGACGGACTTCAACCCGGGCTACAAGCCGCCCAATTCCCAGGCCTTCAACGAGTTCGACTGGTTCGTCGGCGCCAATGCCAAGGTCGGCAAGCGCCTGACGCTCGGCGCCCAGTATGTGGAATTCCAGATCAAGCAGTTCGGTGTTCCCACCGAGAAGAACATCGAGCTCAGCGCCGCCTTCGACGACAGCGGCTACTTCAAGCCGATCACCTTCAATCCCTACGCCAAGGTCTTCCTGGCGACGGCGGGCGGCTCGACCGTGGTCGTGGGCAAGGCGGGCGGAACCTTCGACGTCGAGCTGGGCGCGAGCCCCACCCTCGACCTGCACCCCTACGGCGCGCCCGTGGTGCTCTCGGCCCCGACCTGGATCACCGTCGGGCCTGAGAGCTTCTGGGGCAAAGGCGGCGGCAATGTCGGCGTCTTCTCGACCGGGCTGAAGCTCACCTATCCGCTGAAGACGCCGCCCGGGACCGGCCATTGGGCGGTCTACGCCGGCTACCAGTACTACAACCTGATCAACGACCACCTGGTGCTGGCGGAGTCGATCCTCAACCAGGGCAAGACCGACCGCAGCCTCAACCTGGTCCAGGCAGGGATCGGGTTCGGCTTCTGACGCCGGCGCGCCAGCAAGGAGACGGCCAATGGACATAGATGCGCGGCCCTATCCGTTCAGCCTCGACCCGTCGCGGGCGGCGCTGGTGATCATCGACATGCAGCGCGATTTCCTGCAGCCG
This sequence comes from uncultured Phenylobacterium sp., assembly GCA_966434565.1. Lineage (GTDB taxonomy): Bacteria > Pseudomonadota > Alphaproteobacteria > Caulobacterales > Caulobacteraceae > Phenylobacterium. Next base: position 10,730 of record CBJNAS010000044.1, on the reverse strand, counting down.
GGCGGCTTCGGGGCCGCGCTCGGCAACGACGTCGGCCGTCTGGCCGGCGTCGTGGCGCCGACGCAGCGCATGCTGGTGGCGGCCCGGGCCGCGGGCATGCTGGTGATCCACACCCGCGAGGGCCACCGGCCGGACCTGGCCGACCTCATGCCGGCCAAGCACCGGCGCGGCGGCGGGCCCTTGCGCATCGGCGACAGCGGGCCGATGGGCCGCATCCTGGTGCGTGGCGAGCCCGGCCACGACATCGTCCCCGAGCTCGCGCCGATCGCCGGCGAGCCGGTGCTCGACAAGCCGGGGAAGGGGGCCTTCTACGCCACCGACCTGGAGCTGATGCTGCATGCGCGCGGCATCGAGCAGCTGATCATCTGCGGCGTGACCACCGAGGTCTGTGTCAACACCACCGCCCGCGAGGGCAACGACCGCGGCTTCGAGTGCCTCGTGCTCTCGGACTGCACGGGGTCCTACTTCCCTGAATTCCACGAACAGGCCCTGGCGATGATCCAGGCCCAAGGCGGCGTCGTCGGCTGGGTAGGCCGCTCCGACGCCGTGATCGCCGGCCTCGAGGCCTGCGCCCATCAGCAGAGGAGCGCCTGAACATGACCGCCGCCCTGTCCCTCGCGCCGGAGCCGCCGCCCGCCGCGGCTGCGGCCCGCCCGCCGTTTTGGACGCCCGGCGACTGGAACGCCCTGTTCGGCTTCGGCACCAACATCCTGGTCAACGTCCTGGTGCTGACCGGCCTGTTGCGCTTCGTCTTGCAGATGCCCGCCGACATCGTCTTCGGCCGCATCCTGCCGGCGACCGGGCTGATGATGTTCCTCTCGACCATGTACTACGCCTGGCTGGCGCGCCGGCTGGCGGTGAAGAGCGGGCGCACGGACGTCTGCGCCCTGCCATCGGGCATCAGCGTGCCGCACATGTTCGTCGTCACCTTCGTGGTGATGATGCCGATCCTGGGCGTCACCAAGGACCCGCTGCAGGCCTGGGGCGCGGGGCTCACCTGGGTCTTCGTACAAAGCTTCGTGTTGATGGTGGGCGGCTTCATCGCTCCCGTCATCCGCCGCATCACCCCGCGGGCGGCCCTGCTGGGGTCGCTCGCGGGAATTTCCATCACCTTCATCTCGCTGAGCCCGGCGGCGCAGATCTTCTCCAATCCGCTGATCGGGGTGATCTGCCTGGTGGTCATCCTGACCAGCTGGCTGGGCGGGATGCGCTATCCCAAGGGCATGCCGGGCGGCCTGGTGGCCATCGCCGTGGGCGCACTCATCGCCTGGGCCGCGACACTCTCCGGCTACCCGATGGGCAATGTCGGTCCGCAGCAGCTGACCGAGGCGGTGGCCACCTTCGGCTTCAAGTTCCCCCTGCCGGCGATCCCGGAGCTGGTCGGCGGCTTCAAGTACCTGGGCGTGATCCTGGTCACCGCCATCCCCTTCGGCATCTATGACCTGGTCGAGGCCATGGACAATGTCGAGAGCGCGTCGGCGGCGGGCGACAGCTTCCCGACCACCCGGGTGCTGACCGCCGACGGGGTGGTGAGCCTGATCGGCTGCCTCATGGGCAACCCCTTCATCAACGCGGTCTACATCGGCCACCCGGGCTGGAAGGCCATGGGCGGGCGCACCGGCTATTCGGCGGCCACCGGCATATTGATGCTGGCGCTGACTTGGCTTGGCGTTGTGGCGCTGCTGATGGCCATCATCCCCTCGGTCGCCCTGCTGCCGATCCTGCTCTACATCGGCATGCTGATCGGGGCGCAGGCCTTCCAGGAGACGCCGCACAACCACGCGCCGGCCATCGTGCTGGCGCTGGTCCCGCAGATCGCCGCCTGGGGCAAGACCCAGATCGACAACGCGCTGGGCGCCGCCGGAACCAGCGCCACGACGGTCGGCGCCGACAAGCTCGCGCAGGGCGGGGTCCTCTACCACGGGCTGGCGGTGCTCGGCAGTGGGGCGACGCTGGCCGGCATCATCCTGGGCTCGGTGGCGGTGCTGATCATCGACCGCAAGCTCGACAAGGCGGCCTGGTTCGCCTTCGCCGGCGCCGTGCTGACCTTCTTCGGCCTGATCCACAGCGAGGCGATCGGGGTCGGCAAGACGCCCCTGGTGGCGGTGAGCTATGCGGTTTGCGGTCTCTTCCTGCTGGTCTGCGCCAAGCGGCCGGCGACGTTCGAGGCCGGAGTCAAGGCGCCGGTGATCGAGCACGGCGTGGGCGAGGCCGCGTGAGCGGGCGAATCTGCGAGGACGGCGAGGACGCGGCGGCGGTCCGCGCGCTCGCCGCCGTGTTCGGCCTGGCGCTGCGCGAGCAGCATGTGGCCGAAGTCGCCGCCGCCTGGCGCCTCATGCAGCCGCATCTGGCCAAGGTGCGCGACATCGAGCTTGCCCCGGACGAGGAGCCGGCCGCCTTCTTCCGTCCATGACAGTGGACATGGAAGCGCCCGGCGCCGTGCAAGCGGCCCGGGCGGTGCGTGAGGGGCGCGTCTCCGCGCGCGCCCTGGCCGAGGCGGCGCTGGCGCGCGTCGAGCGGCTGAACGGGAGCTTGAACGCCTTTCGCCTGGTGCTGGGCGAGCGTGCGCTGGCCGAGGCGGCGCGGGTGGACGCGTCTTTGGCCGAGGGCCGCGATCCAGGACCGCTGGCCGGCGTGACCTGGGGCGCCAAGGACCTGTTCGACGTGGCGGGCCTGCCGACCGCCGCGGGCTCCAAGATCGGCGCCGAGCGCGCGCCGGCGGCGGCCGACGCGGCGTTGGTCCGCCGGGTGAAGGACGCGGGCGGCGTGCTGCTGGGCGTCCAGGTGATGGACGAGTACGCCTACGGCTTCACCACCCACAACGCCCACTACGGGACCGCCCGCAATCCGCATGACCGGATGCGCAGCGCGGGCGGCTCCTCGGGCGGATCGGCCGCGGCCACGGCGGCGGGACTGGGCGCCTTCGCGCTCGCCTCCGACACCAACGGCTCGATCCGCGTGCCGGCCTCCTTCTGCGGCCTGTTCGGGCTGAAGCCCACCTTCGGCCGGCTGCCGCGCACCGGCTCCTTTCCGTTTGTCTTCGAGCTCGACCACCTGGGGCCGCTGGCGCGCGAGGTGGGCGACCTCGCCCTGGTCTACGACGTGCTGCAGGGCCATGACGCCGGCGACCCCGCCTGCGTCCCGCGCGCCCCCGAGCCGGTGAGCGCGGGCCTGGAGGCGCCGCGGTCGGAGCCCCTGCGGGTGGCGGTGCTGGACGGCTGGTTTCACGAGATGGCCGGGCCCGAGGCGCGCGCCGCCGTGGCCGCGGCGGCCGAGGCGCTGGGCGCCCGGGAGCGGCTGACGCTGCGGCTCGCGGAGCCGGCGCGTTCGGCCGCCTTCCTGATCACCGCGGCTTCGGGCGCGAACCTCCACCGCAAGTCGCTGGGCGAGCGCTTCGGGGACTTCGACCCGGCCACCCGCGGCCGACTGTTCGCCGGCGGCCTGATCCCAGCGGCGGACGTGCAGCAGGCGCAGCGGGTGCGCCGCAAATTCTACGACGAAGCCATGGCCGCCTTCGCCCGCTTCGACCTGCTGCTGGCGCCGGCGACCCCGGTTCCCGCGCCGCGCCACGACGAGGGCGAGATCCTGGTCGGCGGGTGCAGGCTTCCCACCCGGCCCAACCTCGGCGTGCTCACCCAACCGATCAGCTGCATCGGCCTGCCGGTGGTGGCCGCGCCGATGCGGGGCGGCGCCCTGCCGATCGGGGTGCAGCTGGTCGCTCCGCCCTGGCGCGAGGACCTGGCCTTCCGCGCCGCCCGCCTGCTGGAGAAGGCCGGCCTCGCCGGCGCCCGCGAGGTCCGCGCATGCTGATCGATGATCCCGAGACGCTGGCTGAGGTCCGCGCCGCCTTTGCCGCGTACGAGGCGGCGCTGATGGCGAACGACCTGGATGCGCTCGATGGCCTCTTCTGGCCGCACCAGGCGACGGTCCGTTACGGCCCCGGCCAGAACCTCTACGGCATCGAGGCGATCCGCGCCTTCCGCATCGGCCGCATCGGCGGCTCGCCGCAGCGGACGCTGGCGCACACCGTCATCACCACCTTCGGCCGCGACTTCGCCACCGCCAACACCGAGTTCCAGCGCGAAGGCGCCGCCCGCCCGGGCCGCCAGAGCCAGACCTGGGTGCGCTTTGCGGAAGGCTGGCGGGTGGTGGCGGCGCACATCTCGTTCCTGGGCGAGGGATCGTAGTGCTCGACGCCGGCAAGGCCGGTGAAGTCCGCCGCGTGCTCGGCCATCCAGGCGGCCAGCGCGGACGGCGGCGTCGCTTATGGCGCACGTTCCTTCAGCACGTCGCGCTTCACCTTCTTGGCCAGCGACCACTTATGCACTTCCGTCGGGCCGTCGTAGATGCGGAAGGCGCGAATCTCGCGGAAGACCTGCTCGACGACGGTGTCGCCGGAGACGCCGGTTGCGCCCATCACCTGGACGCACTTGTCGGCCACCCGCATGAGCGCCTCGGAGACCGCGACCTTGGCCATCGAGCTCTCGACCGTTCCGAGCGAGCCCCCGTCCAGGACGCCCGCGCACCAGTCGACCATCAGCTCGGCCTGCTTCAGGTCGATGAGGTTCTCGGCCAGCATGAAGCCGACGCCCTCGTGGTCCACAAGGAGCTTGCCGAAGGCTTCGCGCCGGCAGGCGTAGTCCGAGGCGATTTCCTGAGCACGGCTCGCCGCTCCCAGCCAGCGCATGCAGTGTGAGAGCCGGGCCGGCGAGAGCCTCACCTGGGCGTAGCGGAAGCCTTCGCCGGCGGCGCCCAGCATCTGCTCGGCGGGCAGGCGCAGGTCCTGGATCAGCACCACCGAGTGCCCGCCCGGCATGGAGCTGTCGATGGTGTCGAGCACCCGCTCGATGCGGATCGCCGGATCTGGCAGGTCGACGAGGAACATGCAGGCGCCCTCGTCCGCCCGGGCCATGACGATGCCGACCTTCGCGCCCTTCGCGCCGGTGATGAAGGCTTTGCGCCCGTTGATCACCCAGTGGTCCCCGTCTCGCTGGCAGGTGGTGCGCAACATCGAGGGGTCCGAACCGGCGCCGCCCTCGGCCGCAGGCTCGGTCATGAAGAAGGCCGAGCGCGCCACGCCCGCGACGAGGGGCTCGAGAAACCGTTCCTTCTGCTCGGGGCTCCCGAGCTTGCCCAGCAGGTACATGTTGCCTTCGTCCGGGGCCATGGTGTTGCAGGCGACCGGCCCGAGCGGCGACAGACCCGTTCGGCGCAGCACCACGGCCGTCTCGCGTTGCGTCAGGTGCGAGCCGTCCGGCAGGATGTGCGGCGTGAGCACGCCCGCGGCGCGGGCCTTGGCGCGCATCTCGGCGACCAGATCCTGCGGCGGCCCGTGGCCGTGGACCTCGAAGCGCGGGTCCTTCTCGTAAGGGACGACGACCTCGCGCACGAAGGCCTCGACGCGGTCGGCGATTTCGCGGGCGCGCTCGGAGACGAGGAGATCTTGCATGGGGAAAGGGCCTCCAGGGGCGCCTCAGGCGCGCCGCGTCTTGGGAATATGGATCGCCATGGCCGCCAGCGCCGCGCGCATTGGCTCGATCCGCGCCTCGCCCGGCCGGTCGACGTCGGCGATCGGAGTCAAAGGCGGCTTCCGCGGCGCATGAGGCGACGTTAAATGGGTGATTAAATCCGGTCAACCTACCCCATTGGGGAGTTGCACCCCTCCCGTGGTGACGTTCAATCAATCGATTGACGAGAGTACCGCGCTGACTTGGGCGCGGCATAGATCGGGGTGGCGCAGGGAGGCCGGGCGCATGGCGAACCAGACGGTCGGACTGCAGCGGCGCGGCGACGTCGCGCTGATCACGCTGAACGACCCCGAGACCCTCAACGCCATCAGCCTGGACATGCTGGAGGCGTTGGCCGCCGCGATTGGCCAGGCCGCCGGCGAGGCGCGCGCCATGGTCCTGACGGGCGCCGGACGCGCCTTCTGCTCGGGCGCGGTCCTGAAGGGCGCGCTGGAGCGCGGCGGCGGAGGGGCGCCGGACTTCGGCGTGGAGATCGAGAGCCACCTCAATCCGCTGATGCGCCAGTTGCGCGCCCTGCCGATCCCCTGGATCTCGGCGATCCGCGGACCGGCCGTCGGCGCCGGCTGCTCGCTCGCACTCGCCGCGGACCTGATCATCGCCAGCGAGACCGCGGCCTTCGTGCAGGGCTTCGCCCGCGTGGGCCTTGTCCCCGACGGCGGCTCCACGCACCTGCTCGCCCGCGGGACCACGCGGGCGCGCGCCATGGAGATGATGCTGCTCGGCGACAAGGTCTCCGCGGTCCAGGCGGTGGACTGGGGGCTCATTAACCGCGTCGTCCCCGACGACCGGCTGGAGACGGCGGCGCTCGAGCTCGCCCAGCGGCTTGCCGCAGGTCCTACGCGCGCCTACGCCATGATCCGCGACGCCGCCTGGCGCGCGCTGGACAGTGGCTGGGAGGAGGCCCTGCGCCGGGAGCGGGAGAACCAGAGCCTGGCCTGCGCGACGCGGGACGCCGCGGAAGGGATCGCCGCCTTCGTCGAGAAGCGGGCGCCGAAGTTCCAGGGACATTGAGGTCGAGAGCGTAAAATGCAGGGTTTCAGCTTCGATCTGACCGGGCGGACGGTGCTGGTGACGGGGGCTTCCTCCGGCATCGGTTGGCGATTCGGCAAGATTCTCGCGGCGAGCGGCGCGAAGGTGGTGCTGGGCGCGCGCCGTATCGACCGGCTGGGCGAGCTCAAGGCAGAGATCGAGGCCGCTGGCGGACAGGCGCTGGCGGTGGCTATGGACGTCGCCCATGAAGGCTCGGTCGTCGCCGCCTTCGACGCGGCCGAGGCGGCGTTCGGAGCTGTCGACAGCGTGGTGGCGAACGCCGGGCTGAACGCCGGCGCCGGCGCGCTCAAGCTGGCGGTCGAGGATTTCGACGCGGTGATGGCGGTGAACGTCCGCGGGGCTTTCCTGACCGCGCGCGAAGGCGCGCGGCGCATGATCGCCAACGACGCGCCGACCCGCGGCCACGGCCGCATCGTGGTGATCTCGTCGATCACGAGAGAGCACGTCTTCGGCGGCCTGGCGGCCTATGCCGCCAGCAAGGCCGCGGTCACCCAGATGAGCCGGGTGCTCGCCCGCGACTGGGCGAGGAAGGGGGTGAACGTCAATGTCCTCGCCCCGGGCTACATGGCCACCGAGCTCACCGACGAGCTCTGGGACCACGAGGCCGGGCGCAAGTTGCTGGCCGGCTTCCCGCGGGGGCGGGTGATGGGCCTCGAGGCTCTCGACCCGCTGCTGCTCTACCTCTGCTCGGACGCGAGCGCCCAGGTCACCGGCTCGGTCTTCACCGTCGACGACGGCCAGACCCTCTGACCCGCGACGAGCTTCAGCCAAGGACAAAACGCGGATGGACCCGGTGAACGAAGTGGTGCGGCTGATCCCGGCGGGCGCCGTCACGGTGCTGGAGATCGACTCCCCGCCCGTCAACGCCCTGGGCGTCGCCGTCCGGCGCGGACTGCTGGCGGGAGTCGAGAGGGCGCTGGCGGACGAGTCGGTGCAGGCCATCGTCATCGCCTGCGCCGGCCGCACCTTTTGCGCCGGAGCCGATATCAGCGAGTTCTCCGGACCGATGCAGGACCCCTGGCTGCCGGACGTCCTGGATGTCATCGAGACCGCGCGGAAGCCGATCGTCGCCGCGCTCCATGGCACGGCCCTGGGCGGCGGGCTGGAGCTGGCGCTGTCCTGCCACCTGCGCGTGGCGGCGCGCTCCGCCAAGGTCGGCCTGCCCGAAGTGTCGTTGGGCCTTCTTCCGGGCGCTGGAGGGACGCAGCGCGCGCCGCGTCTGATGGGCGTGGCCGCGGCTGTCGAGCTGATGACGCTGGGGACGCCGCTGAACGCCGCCGCGGCCAAGGACAAGGGACTGGTCGACACGCTCGTCGCCGACGAGGACCTGCGCAAGGAGGCGATCCGGCAGGCCCAGACCCTGGCGGCGTCCGGCGCGCCGCTCCGGCGGGCTCGCGAGCTCTCGACCGATCTGTCGGCCGAGGCGGCCGCCGGCGTGATCGCCGCGTCGAAGGCGAAGAATCCGCGCCTGTTCAAAGGCTTCAAGGCGGCGGAAAACATCGTGAAGGCCATCGAGGCCGCGGCCGCCCTGCCGTTCGAGGCGGGCATGGCGCGCGAGAAGGCGCTGTTCGACGAGCTGTTCGCCAGCCGTGAGGCCGCCGCCCAGATCCATCTGTTCTTCGCCGAGCGCACCGCGGCCAAGATCCCCGGCCTCGCCAAGGACGTGCGGCCCGCGCCGGTCCGCTCGGTGGCGGTGGTGGGCGCCGGCACGATGGGCGGCGGCATCGCCACGGCCTTCCTGAACGCCGGCTTCCCGGTGACCCTGGTCGACTTGAAGCCGGAGGCGCTGGACCGCGCCGCGGCCTCCATCGCCAGGACCATCCGCGCCGCGGCGGACAAGGGCCGGATGACCGCCGAGGCGGCGGAGGCGCAGGTCGCGGCCCTGCGCACCGGCTCCGAGCTTGCGGCCGTGGCCGAGGCCGACCTGGTGATCGAGGCGGTGTTCGAGCAGCTGGAGCTGAAGAAGTCGGTCTTCGCCCAGCTGGACAAGCTCGCCAAGCCAGGCGCGGTGCTGGCCAGCAACACGTCCTTCCTCGACCTGAACGCCATCGCCGCGGCGACCGCGCGGCCGCAGGACGTGGTCGGCCTGCATTTCTTCGCGCCGGCCAACATCATGCGCCTCCTGGAGGTGGTGCGCGGCGCGAAGACCTCGGATGTGGTGCTGGCCACGGCCATGGACCTTGGCCGCAAGCTGAACAAGGTGGCCGTGCTCTCAGGCGTCTGCGACGGCTTCATCGCCAACCGGCTGATGGCCAGGCGCGGCGAAGCTTCGAACCGGCTGATCCTGGAAGGCCCGATGCCGCGCGACTTGGACCGGGCGTTGACCGAGTTCGGCTTCCCGATGGGGACCTTCGCCATGATGGACCTGGTCGGCCTCGACGTGGTCGGCTGGGACCGCGAGAACAGCGCCGGCCGCACCGTCCAGGAAGTGCTCTGCGAGATGGGCCGCTGGGGCCAGAAGCAGAACGGTGGCTACTACGACTACGACGCCCAGCGCCGGCAAGTCCCCTCCCCGGTGGCGGACAAGGTCATCGAGGACTTCCGCACCCGCGCCGGGGTCCCCCAGCACAGCTATTCCGACGCGGAGCTGCTCGCCGAGCTGCTCTATCCGGTGGTCAACGAGGGCGCGAAGCTGCTCGAGGAGGGCATGGCGCTCAGGGCCTCGGACATCGATATGGCGCTGGTCGCCGGCTACGCCTGGCCGGTCTGGACGGGCGGGCCGATGTTCTGGGCCGACACCGTGGGCCTGCCGAAGGTCGTCGCCCATCTGGAGGCCAGGAAGGCCGCCGGCGAGGCGATCGAGATTTCCCCGCTGCTGAAACGGTTGGCGGAGACCGGCGGGTCTCTCGCCGCCCAATCGGCCTGATGCAATCGACCAACTGAGGAGGCCGCGGATGGCCGAAGCCTATATCGTCGCTGCGGCGCGGACCGCCGGCGGCCGGCGCAACGGAAAGCTGAAGGACTGGCACCCGGCGGACATGGCCGGCGCGGTGCTGGACTCCCTCGTGCAGCGCGCGGGCGTCGACCCCGCGGCGATCGAGGACGTGATCATGGGCTGCGTCAGCCAGGCCGGCGAGCAGAGCATGCATGTCGGGCGCAACGCGGTGCTGGCCTCCAGCCTGCCCCAGAGCGTGCCGGCGGTGACGATCGACCGGCAGTGCGGCTCCTCGCAGCAGGCGCTGCAGTTCGCGGCCCAGGCGGTGATGTCCGGGATCCAGGACGTGGTGATCGCCGCCGGCGTCGAGAGCATGACGCGGGTGCCGATGGGCATGCCGTTCACCCTGCCGACGGAGGCGGGGATCGGCGTCGGTCCCTGGACCCAGAAGATCAAGGCGCGCTACGGCGTCGACGGCTTCAGCCAGTTCACCGGCGCTCAGATGATCGCCGACAAGTACGGCTTCACGCGCGAGGACCTCGACCGCTACGCCCTGGAGAGCCATCGCCGCGGGGCCGCCGCCACGCGCGCAGGCGCTTTCGAAAGCGAGATTGTGCCGCTGGAAATCGCCGACGGCGAAGGCGGGACGGCGCTTCACGTCCATGACGAGGGGGTGCGCTATGACGCCACCCTGGAGTCCATCGGCTCGGTCAAGCTGCTGGAGCCGAACGGGACGATCTCGCCGGCCACCGCCAGCCAGATCTGCGACGGCGCCTCGGGCGTCATGGTGGTGAACGAGCGTGCGCTGAAGGCGCATGGGCTCACCCCGCTCGCGCGAGTCCACAACATGACCGTCACCGGGGGCGATCCGGTGATCATGCTGGAGGAGCCGATCCCTGCGACCCAGCGCGCCCTGCAGCGCGCCGGCATGACGATCGACGACATAGACCTCTATGAGGTCAACGAAGCCTTCGCCCCGGTGCCGCTGGCCTGGCTGCGCAGGCTGGAGGCCGACCCGGAGAAGCTCAATGTCAACGGCGGGGCGATCGCGCTCGGCCACCCGCTGGGGGCCACCGGGACCAAGCTGATGACGACGCTGGTCTACGCCCTGAAGGCGCGCAACAAGCGCTACGGCCTGCAGACCATGTGTGAAGGCGGCGGCATCGCCAATGTCACCATCGTCGAGGTCCTCTGATCGTGAAGCTGAGCGGATGCGCCGCGGTCGTCACCGGCGGCGCCAGCGGCCTCGGCGAGGCCACGGTGCGCGCCCTGGCGGC
>CBJNAS010000043.1:0-15279 GCA_966434565.1 uncultured Phenylobacterium sp. | reverse complement strand
ACGCGGAAGTTGTTGAAGGCCGAGGAGCCCCAGCGCAGGAAGCGGTAGCGCTCCATGTTGCGCTCGTACTCGCGCTCGACGTTCTCGCCGAAGGCCTTCGCCGTGCCGAAGTAGTCGACCATCACCGAGTGGTCGATGACCAGGTCGACCGGATTCAGCGGGTTGATCTTCTCGGGGTTGGCGGAGAGCGCCACCATGGCGTCGCGCATGGCGGCCAGGTCGACGACCGCCGGCACGCCGGTGAAGTCCTGCATCAGCACGCGGGCCGGGCGGAAGCTGATCTCGTGCTCGACCGAGCCCTTGTTGTCGAGCCAGGCGGCGATGGCCTTGAGGTCGTCCTGGCTGACCGAGTCGCCGTCCTCGTTGCGCAGCAGGTTCTCCAGCAGCACCTTCATCGAGACCGGCAGGCGCGAAACGCCCGAAAGTCCGGCTTCCTCTGCCGCGCGAAGGCTGTAGTAAGCGTAGGTCTTGTCGCCCACCGTGAGCTCGCGGCGGGTTTTCAGGCTGTCGACTGACGCCATATCGAGGGATCCTCTCTCTGTTCCCAGCCGCCCAAAGACGCCTTCGGGGATCGCGCGCTTTTAGAGGCGGACACACAGGTTCCGTCCCCGCGCGGCGTACGTCCCCCGGGGCGACGGCGGCCGCGCGCTTCATAGACCCGAGCTTTCGGCGCGTCCATGCGCGCGGGCCGGATTGTGACGCTGCGGCGGGAACTTGCCGGTAAAGGGGGCCATGATCGGGCGCCTCAGCCTGGCCGAGGTGGCGATCCGGCGCGGCGGCCGGCAGCTGTTCGCGGGCGTGTCGCTGGAGCTGGCGGCCGGCGAGGCCTGCGCCCTGACCGGCCCCAATGGCGCGGGCAAGACCAGCCTCCTGCGCGCCATCGCCGGCCTGACCCCGACCGAGGCCGGCGTGATCGGCTTCGGCGAGACCGAGGCGAGCCAGGCCCGCGCCGAGGGCCTGCACATCCAGGGACACATGGACGGGCTGAAGCCGGCCCGCACGGCGCGCGAGGAGCTGTCATTCTGGGCGCGCTGGAGCGGGGCCGGGCGTGAGGCTGCACGGGCGGCCGCCGAGCGGCTGGGCCTCGACCCGCTGCTCGACCTGGAGGTCCGCAGGCTCTCCGCCGGCCAGCGCCGCCGACTGGCGCTCGCCCGCCTGCTCGCTGCGCCCCGGCCGCTCTGGCTGCTCGACGAGCCGCTTAGCCCGCTGGACGCCGACTGGCGCGCGCGCTTCGGCGAAATCATGAGCGCCCACCTGGCGGGCGGCGGCCTGATCCTGGCGGCGGTGCACGACCCGCTGGCGGTCGCGACGCGGAACCTGGAGCTGGGATGATGGGGAGGAATTCGAATGCCCTCTCAGTCGCCCTAGGCGACACCTCCCCCGCTGCGCGGGGGAGGTGGATCGGCGTGCAGCGCCGAGACGGAGGGGGCGTTCCGCCCATGCCCTGGTGACCCGCATCCTCGCCCTGCTCGCGCGGGAGACGACGCTGGCCTGGGGCCGCGGCGGGGGGCCGCTGGTCAGCGTCGGCTTCTACGCCGGCGTGGCGACCCTGATGCCGCTGGCCATCGGCCCGGAAGCCCAGCGGCTCGCCGCCGTGGCGGCGGGAGTGGCCTGGGTCGGCTTGGCGCTCGCCTCGCTGCTTTCGCTCGAGCGGCTGTTCGAGCGCGACTACGAGGACGGGGCGCTGGACCTGCTGGTGCTCTCGCCGCTGCCGCTGGAGCTGTCTTGCGCCGCCAAGTGCCTGGGCCAGTGGCTGGCCGCCGGGGCGCCCTTGGCCGTCGCGGCCCCGGTCGCGGCGATGGGGTTGGGGGCGCGGGTGGAGGTGGCGCCGATGATCTTCGCCTGCGCGCTGCTGGGCGGCCTGGCCTTCGCCTTCGTCGGCGGGATCGGCGCCGCGCTCAGCCTTGGCGCCCGGCGCGGCGGCCTGCTCACCGCCGTCATCGTCCTGCCCCTGTTCGTCCCGCCGGTGATCTTCGGCGGCGGGGCGCTGGACGCGCTGGCCTCGGGCCTGCCTTGGAGGGCCGGCTTCGCGCTGCTGGGGGCCTATGCCGCCGCAGCCCTTGCGCTGGGTCCCCTGGCGATGGCGGCGGCCTGCCGCAACGCCCTCTCCTGAGCCGTTCGTCGTTTAAAATTACCGAAATGAAATGTCGCAAGCCGACGGAACCTTCCAGGCGCCCTCGTTCAACCCGGCGAAGGACGAAGGAAGTGGAGGATAGGATGAAGGGGCGTATCCAATTGGCTTTCGCGGGGGCGGCGCTCGCCCTCTATGCGGCGACCGGGGTCGCCGCCTTTGCGCAACCGGCCCCGGCAGGCCCGGGCGCCGGGCCGCCGATGCACGGCGACAGGATGATGCGGCCGGAGAAGACGCCGGCCGAGCGCGCCGCGCACCTGCGCGACGCGCTGCAGCTGAAGCCGGCGCAGGAGCCGGCGCTACAGGCCTTCGTGAGCGCGCTTGAGACGGCCCGGCAGGACGCGGAAGGGGCGATGCAGGCCGACATGGGCGGCGCCAAGCCGCAGACCACGCCGGAGCGCCTCGACCGCATGCAGCAGATGATGACCCGGCATCAGGCCGCCCTGAGCGCCGTGATCGAGGCGACCCGGCGATTCTACGCCCAGCTCGATCCGGCCCAGAAGCGCGCCTTCGACGCGCTGGCGCCGATGATGCTGCATCACCACCACATGATGGGCGGTCACGGCATGATGCACGGGCGTGACGGCGGCCCGCCGCCTCCGCCCCCCGAGGCCTAGGCCGCTTGCGAGGCGGGCGCGCGGGAGCTAAGCCCGCCGCATGATCCCGGCGCCCGCCTTTCTTGCTAATCCCGAGCGCTTCATGGCGTTCTCGCGCTGGGCCGCGCCGGTCCTGGGGCTGGTGGCGGCGGGCTTCGCCGTCGCCGGCCTTTGGCTCGGCTTCTCGGCGCCGGACGACTACCAGCAGGGCGCCACGGTCAGGATCATGTTCATCCATGTGCCCGCCGCGATCATGGGCATGTTCGTCTACATCTGCCTGGGCGCGGCCAGCCTGCTGGCGCTGGTCTGGCGCCACCTCCTGGCCGACGCCGCCGCCCAGGCCGCCGCGCCGCTGGGCGCCGGCCTCACCCTGCTCGCCCTGGTCACCGGCTCGCTCTGGGGGCGGCCAATGTGGGGCGCCTGGTGGGTGTGGGACGCCAGGCTCACCTCGGTGCTGGTGCTGTTCCTGTTCTACGTCGCATACCTCGCGCTCAGGGCCTCGATCGACGACGAGGCCAAGGGCGCGCGCGCCGCGGCGATCTTGGCGCTGGTCGGCCTGGTCAACCTGCCGATCGTCCACTTCAGCGTCTACTGGTGGAACACGCTGCACCAGGGCTCGTCCATGTTTACCCGAGGCGCGCTGGCGCCGGTGTACGCCTGGCCGCTCTATCTGATGTGCGTGGCCTATCTGGCGGGCTTCGGCGCGCTGTGGCTGGTGCGCATCCGCGGCGAGGTCTGGCGCCGGCGCGCCGAGGCCGCCGCTCTGCGGGCGGCGCGCGCGTGACGCCCATGCCGGACCTTCATACCGGCAAGTACGCCGCCTACATCTGGCCAGCCTACGGGATCACCGCGCTGGTCTTCACCGTGCTGATCGCCAGCGCCCTGGCCCACGCCCGCCGCTGGCGTCGGCGCGCCGAGGAGGCTCAGCGGCAGTGACCCGCTGGCTCTCCATCCTGCCGCTGGTGGTGCTGGCCGCCCTGGCCGCGCTGTTCGGCGTCTATGGCCTGCATCACAACCCGCAGGTCCAGCCGCACGCCCTGGTGGGCAAGCCGATGCCGGACCTGACGCTGCCCTCGCTTGACGACGGCCGGCCCCTGAAGCTGCGCGAGCTGACCGCCCAGGGCCCGGTGGTCGTCCACTTCTTCGCCTCCTGGTGCGCGCCCTGCGCGGAGGAGTCGCCGGCTCTGAACGCGCTCGCGGCCCAGCACGTGCGCATCGTCGGCGTCGCCTACAAGGACGCTCCAGAGAAGACCGAGGCCTTCCTCGCCCGCCTGGGCGACCCCTATGTCCTGCGCCTGGCCGACCGCAGCGGGGCCGCGGGGATCGAGTTCGGCGTGACCGGGGTGCCGGAGACCTACCTGGTGGGCCGTGACGGGACCGTGCTGGACAAGCACACCGGCCCTCTCGCCACGGCGGACGTGAAGGACCTCGCTGCGCGCGCCCGCTAACCCGGCGTTAACCGGGTCGGCCAAAGACGTAAGGCCTGGTTAACCATGACCGGGCCCGCCGTGACCACGATCCACCCAAACCTGCCGCCTGTCGCGCCCCACTCCGGGAGCACGCGGAGCGACCCTGCGCGCCTGGCCGCCCAAAAGGCCTTCTTCGCCCTCGCCGCCGGCAAGCCCCCGGCCGCCGCCGTCCAGGCGAGCGCCCCCGCCGCAGAGATCGCCGCCGCCCCGGCGCAGAGGGCGGCTGCCACGCCGGCCGAGCCAGGGCGCGGGCCGCTGCGCCCAGGGTCAATCCTCGACATCCGGGTCTGACCAGCACCGCCGCCGCTCAACAGGCGGGGTTAAGCCTTTCAAACTTAACTTAATTTTATTGGGAACGGGTTTTGATGCCCAGGAGTTTGGGCCGGATATTCAAATGAGGCTCCCATGAGCGCCCGCGAAACGCGCATCAAAGCCGAAGCGGCCGCACTGTGGCGAGAGCTCTACCAGGAGCCGCCGCCGGCGCTGGCGGACGGCGCGGAGCTGCTGGATCTCATGCTGCGCCGCCTGCCATCGGTGGGCTATGAGCGGCTGAGCTCGCCCTTCCTGCGCCGCAGCGCCCTGGCGTGGCCGAAACGGCGAGGGTGATCGGAAGGCTCACGCCGCCTTCTTCGTCCTGCGCTTCTTCTTCTTCAACACCTCTGCGACCGAGACCACCCGGGCCGGCTTGCGCGGCTTGGCGGCGGCCTTCTCTCGCTTGCGGGCGTCGGCCTCGGCGCCCTCCATCAGGTCCTGCAGCAGGCCGACGAAGGCCTGCCGGCGGCCGCCGCCGGAGATCAGCTTGAGCAGGCGGGCGTCGGCCTGGGCCATCTTGGGCTTCGCCTCCTCCAGCACCGCGCGGCCAGCCTGGGTGAGGCTGACGGCGTTGGCGCGGGCGTCGAAGGGGGAGCGGCGGCGTTCGAGCAGGCCCTTGCCGATCAGCCGCGCCGCCATCTCGGCCATGGTGGAGCGGTCTATGCCGGTGATCCGCACGAGGTCGGTCTGGGTGGCGCCGTCGTGCTCGGCCGTGGCCGCAAGCACGGCGAACTGCCGCTGGGTGATGGCGCCGGCGCCCAGTTCCTCCGCGTAGATGTCGAGCGCCAGCTGCACGGCCCGATGCAGCAGGTGGCTCGGCGAACGATCGAGCGGCGAGGCGCTCTTCGCGGACTTCGTCTTGGCCATGCCTCGCGGGGCTCCCTTGACTGGACGCTCGTCAAGGTAGTGCGCCTGTGCGTCTGTTTGACGACAGACGATGTGGTCCGGCGAATCAGGTGTCGCGTTCGCCTATTCCGGAGGCGCCTCGGCCGAGGGATCGGGCGCGTGCTTCATCAAGAGCGGCGTCTGGGAGAGCGCGAACAGGAAGATCAGGATCGCGGTCCCAGGGAATTTGTAGAGCGCCCACACCCGCGTGCTCTGAGTGCGCCATACCACCTCGTTGGCGGCGGCCAGGGCGAAGAACATCAGGGCGTAGCGCAGCGTCAGGGTGCGGACCACCGGATCAGGCAGATGGAAGGCCTCGCCCATCAGCGCCTTCAGGGGGTTCTTGCCGCGCAATGCGCCGGTCAGCAGGAAGACGCCGAAGCAGGCGTCGACGATGGTGAGCTTCATCTTGATGATGCGCTCGTCGTGGAAGATCAGGGTCGCGCCGCCGAACACCACGCCGAACGCCGCCGTCACCAGCGGCATGGGCGCGACGCGCCGCTCCAGCGCCAGGCCCGCGGCCAGGGCCGCCAGCGAGCCGGCCACCACCGCCCAGCTCGCGGCGATGGCGCTGCCGGTGATGGCGATGGTGACCAGGAAGGCGGCGAGGCCGGTGTAGTCGACGAACAGGCGCACCCAGCGCCCGGCGGCGGGGCTCATCGGGCAGACTCGGTCAGGCCCACCAGCGAGCGGGCGAAGGCGCGCGCATCGAACGGCTGCAGGTCGTCGATTCCCTCGCCCACGCCAACCAGCTTGATCGGTGAATCCGAAGCCTGGGCGACCGGCACCAGCACCCCGCCGCGGGCGGTGCCATCGAGCTTGGTCATGACGATGCCGGAGACGCCGATCTGGTTGCCGAAGATGTTCTCCTGGGCGAGCGCATTGCGGCCGACGGTGGCGTCGAGAACCAGCAGAGTCTCGTGCGGCGCCTCGGGATCGAGCTTCTTGATGACGCGGATGATCTTCAGGAGCTCGTCCATCAGCCCCTGCTTGTTCTGCAGCCGGCCGGCGGTGTCGATCAGCACCACGTCATAGCCTTCCGCCTGCCCGCGGGCGATGGCGTCGTAGGCCAGGCCCGCGGCGTCGGAGCCGGTCGGCCGCGACATGAACGCGGCGCCCGCCCGCTCGGCCCAGACCTTCAGCTGCTCGACGGCGGCGGCGCGGAAGGTGTCGCCCGCCGCGACCAGCACCTTGGCCCCGCGGCTCGTCAGGTCCGCGGCGATCTTGCCCAGTGTAGTGGTCTTGCCCGAGCCGTTCACGCCGATGAACAGGACGATGTAGGGCCTGGGCCCGGACAGGGGATCGAAGTCTCCCTGGCGGGCGGCCAGCTCGTCGCCGATCGCCTGGGCCAGCGCCTCCTTGATCTCCGCCTCGTCGACGCTCTTGCCGAACTTCTCGGCGGCGAAGCGTTCGGTGATCCGGGCGGCGGAGTGGGGCCCGAGGTCGGCCTCGATCAGCATCTCCTCGAGCTCGTCGAGCCTGGCCTGGTCGAGCGGAGCCTTCTGGGTGAAGACGCTGGTGATCTGCTCGCCCATCTGCCGGGACGAGCGCGACAGCCCTTGCGTGAGGCGCTGGAACCAGCCGCGTTTGGGTTCGGTCATGGCTGGCTTCTAGCGGGCGAGGCGCTTGGCGTCACGAGCGTGGCGAGCGCGCGGCCACCCTCGCGCCCGGTCACCGCCAGCGCCACGATCGCGCCGGCGGGCGCCGCGCCTTCAAATGCGATCTCGGTGAAGTCCTCCGCGCGGGCGAGTCCCGGGCGTTCGACGAGGCCCTGCAGGACGCGCCCGACCTGGCGGTCGAGGTGACGGACGAGCGCGGCCTCGCCTGTGGCGCGCAGGCGGGCGGCGCGCGCCTTGACCACCGCCTTGTCGAGCTGCGGCATGCGCGCGGCGGGCGTCCCGGGCCTCGGGCTGAAGGGGAAGACGTGCAGGAAGGCTAGCTCCGCCTCCTCGACCAGCGCCAGGGTGTTCTCGAACATCGCCTCGGTCTCGGTGGGGAAGCCGGCGATCAGGTCGGCGCCGAAGGCGGTGTCGGGGCGCGCGGCGCGCACCTCGGCGGCGAGCTTCAAGGCGTCGGCGCGATTGTGGCGGCGCTTCATGCGCTTGAGGATCATGTCGTCGCCCGCCTGCAGCGACAGGTGCAGGTGCGGCATCAGCCGGGGCTCGTCACCTAAGCAGCGCAGCAGGTCCGGATCGATCTCGGCGGCGTCGATCGAGGAGAGCCGCAGGCGCGGCAGCTCCGGGACCAGCCTCAGGATTCGCGCGACCAGCTGGCCCAGCGTGGGTTGGCCCGGAAGATCGGCGCCCCAGCTGGTGATGTCGACGCCGGTCAGCACCACCTCGCGGTAGCCCTGGGCGGCCAGCCGGCGGACCTGCTCCACCACCTCGCCGGCGGCGGCCGAGCGGGAGTTCCCGCGCCCATAGGGGATGATGCAGAAGGTGCAGCGGTGGTCGCAGCCGTTCTGCACCTCGACATAGGCGCGCGCCCGGTCCTTCAGCCCGTCGATCAGGTGGCCGGCGGTCTCGCGCACGCTCATGATGTCGTTGACCCGCACCCGCGGCGCCGCGGCGGCGGACGCATAGGCGCCGGCCTGGCTCTTCTCGGCGTTGCCCAGCACGAGGTCGACCTCGGCCATGCCGGCGAAGGCGGCGGGGTCGACCTGGGCGGCGCAGCCGGTGACGATCAGCCGGGCGCTCGGGCGCTCGCGGCGGGCCTTGCGGATGGCCTGCCGCGCCTGGCGCACCGCCTCGCCGGTCACCGCGCAGGTGTTGAAGACGACCGCGTCGGCAAGGCCGTCCTCGGCCGCCCGCCGGCGGATGACCTCGCTCTCGTAGGCGTTCAGGCGGCAGCCGAAGGTGACGATGCGCACACCGTGCGCATCCTCATCCTGGACCGGCGCATCAGCGACGGATCCGGGATCCAGAGCCAGGGCTCGCCCGCTCACGGCAGCTCGCCCACGAAGTCGACGGCGGCCGGGCCGGTCATGATCACATGGCCGTCGCCGCGCCATTGGATGAACAGCTCCCCGCCGTCCAGCACCAGGGTTGCGGCGCGGCCGGTGAAGTCGCGGCGGGCCGCCGCCACCAGGGCGGCGCAGGCGCAGGTGCCGCAGGCCTGGGTCAGGCCCGCGCCGCGCTCCCACACGCGCAGGCGGATGCGGTCGCGGTCCAGCACCTGGGCGAAGCCCACATTGACGTGCTCGGGAAACAGCGGGTGCTTCTCAACGACCGGCCCGGCCTCGACGATCGGGGCCTGGGCGATGTCGCCCACGAAGAAGACGACGTGCGGATTGCCCATGGAGACGCAGCCCGGCGCAAGCGTGAGCGCCGGATGGTCGTAAAGCCGGGTCTCCAGGGCGCGGGTGTCGTGCGGCGAGGCCAGCGGGATCTCGGCCCAGTCGAGCCGCGGCGCGCCCATGTCGACGCTGACCAGCCGCTCGCCGGCGCGCTCGGCGACGAGGCGGCCCGCCCGCGTCTCGATGACCACGCGGTCCTTGCCGGTGGACTGCATCAAGAGCCAGCCCACGCAGCGCGTGCCGTTGCCGCAGGCGCCCACCTCCTCGCCGTCGGCATTCCAGAAGCGCACGCGCGCATCGACACCGGCATCGCCTTCAGCCGGCGGGTCGACGGCCATCAGCTGGTCGCAGCCCACGCCGCTCGCCCGGTCGGCGATCGCGCGCACCTCCGCCGCGGTCGGCGAAAAGGGCGCGGAGCGGGTCTCGACCACGACGAAGTCGTTGCCGAGCCCGTTCATCTTCAGGAACGGACGGCTCATGGCCGCGGACATATAGGGGAGAACCGTTCGAAAGGCACGCGAGCGGGCGAGACGGCCTTCAGGCGGCCGAGCGCTGGTCTTCGGCGGCGGCTTCGGCGACGGCGGTCATCACGGCCGCCAGCCGGGAGAGCTGGATGGGCTTGGGCACCAGGCCGTCCATGCCGGCGCTGGCGTACTCGGCGGCCTGTTGCTCGGTGGCGTCAGCGGTGACGGCGACGATCGGCGTGCGTGCTCGCCCGTCGGCGGCCTCCAGCGCACGGATGGCCCGGGTGGCGGCGAGCCCGTCCATCCCTGGCATCTGGATGTCCATCAGCACGATGTCCCAATCGGCGGCGCGCCAGGCCGACACCGCGGCCTCGCCGTCAGGGACCAAGTGGACCGCCAGCCCCACCTGCTCCAGCAGGGTGCGCAGCACCAGCTGGTTGGTCGGATTGTCCTCGGCCGCGAGCACCCGCAGGCGCTCGGGCGCGGCGAGCGGGGCCGTCGCCGGCGGCTCCAGGGCCGGCGCCTCGGTGGCCGGCAGGCGCAGGCGGGCGGTGAAGACCGCGCCCGCCCCGGGCGCCGAGCGGACCGTGACCTCCCCGCCCATGGCGCGGGCCAGGCCGCGTGCGATCGCCAGGCCGAGGCCGACGCCGCCGTGGCGGCGAGCGGCCGAGGGGTCGTCCTGGCTGAACCGGTCGAAGATGCGCTCCAGCTGGTCGGCGGCGATCCCCGGTCCGCTATCGGCGACTTCGAAGACCAGCTCCTCGCCGGTCCCGTCGATGGTGACGGCCACGCCGCCCGCCTCGGTGAACTTCACGGCGTTGCCGATCAGCTTGTGGAGCAGCTGGCGCACCCGGGTGGGATCGCCCAGCCGCGCTGCGCCCGCGGCGGACTCGAGGCGCAGCTCGAAGCCCACGCCCTTGGCCTCCGCCAGGGGCGCGAACACCGCCTGGGCCTGGGCGGCGAGCGCGGTGAGGTCGACACGCGCCTCGGCGAATTCCAGCCGCGCGGTCTCGATCCGCGAGATATCCAGTACGTCGTTGAGCAGCAGCAGCAGGATCTCCCCCGACTGGCGGATCACCTCGAGCCGCTCGCGCTGGGCCGGCGACAGCTGGTCGGCGGCCATCGCCTGGGCCATCCCGAGCACCCCGTTGAGCGGGGTGCGCAGCTCGTGGCTCATCACGCCGAGAAAGTCGCTCTTGGCTGCGCTCGCCTCTTCCGCGCGCTGGCGCTCGCACCGGGCCTCGAGGAGCGCCTCCTTCACGCGTCGCGCGCTCGCCACGCTGCGGTGGCCGTTGGCCCCGAGATGCAGGACGATCAGCAGGGTTGCGAGGGCGGTGAGCGCCATGACGTGTCGCTCGGTCCCATGCGCCTGGGCTAGGGAGACCAGCGGCAGGGCCAGCAGCAGCAGCATGAAGGGCGCGCAGCCGATCCAGAGCTGCCGGGCCGAATCCCGCGCCTGCAGGGCGACGTTCACCGCTCCGCCCGCGAGAACGATCACGGCGAACAGCCGCCCGCCGGAGCCGTTGGAAAACCAGAACAGCGGCCCGGCCGCGGCGAACACCGACGCGCTGAGGCCCAGGCCGACGTAGAAGGCGATCTGGCGACGAGACGACATCGCCATGCCGGGATTGCGGCGGATCGGCTCGGTGACCCGCAGGCTGAGGTACTGGGCGACGGTGGTCGCGGCGAGCCAGATCGCCGGCCACTGCCTGTTCCCGATCCACGCGCCGCCGACGGCGATCAGGATCGAGAAGGCCATCCGCTGCCGCAGGGCGCGGGCGCGCGCGACCGCGATGTCACGCCAGACCGCCGCATTTGGCGAAGTCCTCCCCATATCGAGTAGCTGAGGCCACAACCCTTAATAAGAGCTGAGCCCGGTCACACTTTATGTCGGAGATCCGACATACCGGACCTGGCGCAGGGTCTCGGCGAGCAGCTTGCCCTCGACGCCGCGGTTGGAGCCGGCGCGCCAGGCCACCACGATCTCACGGCTCGGATGGTCGGCGTCGATGGGGCGCACGGCCACGGGCGCGGCGCCCGCCAGGCCGGCGTGCACGGCCATCGCCGGCAGGAAGGTGACGCCCAGGCCCGAGCCCACCATCTGCACCAGGGTCGGCAGGGAGGTGGCGGCGAAGCTCTCCTCGTCGGCCGTCGACCTGGGCGGCTTCAACCCGCAGGCGGCGAGCGCATGCTCGCGCAGGCAGTGGCCGTCCTCCAGCAGGATGATGCCTTCGCGCTCCAGCGCCTCGGGTGTCGCGCGCGGCTCGCTGGCTAGAGGATGGTCCGAAGGAACGGCCGCCATCAGCTCGTCCTCGCTGACGTGCGCCCAGCTGAGGCCGGTCATGTCGTAGGGCCGGGCGATCAGGGCCGCATCGAGCTGGCCGGCCTTCAGCGAGGCGATCAGCCGCTGGGTCAGGTCCTCGCGCAGGAACAGCCGAAGCTTCGGGAACCGCTCGCGCAGCAGGGGCAGGGCGTGCGGCAGCAGGAAGGGAGCGATGGTCGGGATGACGCCCAGGCGGAAACGGCCGGTGAGCGGCTGGCCGGCGTTCTTGGCGGCCTCCACCAGCTCCTCCGCCTCATTGAGGATCACGGTCGCCCGGCGCAGCGCCTCTTCGCCCACGGCGGTGAGGATGACGCCGGAGCGCGCCCGGTCGACCACCGGCGCGCCCAGCGCCCGCTCCAGCTCCTGGATGCCGGCGGAGAGCGTCGGCTGGGTGACGTGGGCGGCCTCGGCGGCGCGGCCGAAGCTGCCTTGCTCGGCCAGGAGCTTGAGGTACTGCAGCTGTCGAAGGGTCGGAAGCATCATCGGCCACCATATAGGTCGCCTCTATCGAATATTCAAAAACTATCGATTGGCCCTTCGCGGGCCCGACCGGCTATCTCCGGATCCGCAAGGCCCGCCACCTCCCCGGCGGGCCAGAGTTTCCAAAGGAGAGTTCATCGATGTTGGGTGTCGGAGAAACCCTGCCCGAGTTCAAGATCGTCGGCGTCAAGCCCGGTTTCATGCGCCATGAAGAGGGCGGCGAGAGCGCCTTCGAGACGGTCACCCAGGACAGTTTCGCGGGCAAGTGGAAGGTCATCTTCTTCTATCCGAAGGACTTCACCTTCGTCTGTCCCACCGAGATCGCGGAGTTCGCGCGGCTCAACCCGCAGTTCGACGAGCGCGACGCGGTGGTGCTCGGCGGCTCGACCGACAACGAGCACGTCAAGCTGGCCTGGCGGCGGGACCATCCGGACCTTCACAACCTGCCGATCTGGAACTTCGCCGACACCTCCGGCAGGTTCGCCCGGGCGCTCGGCGTGCTGGACGAGGCCGAGGGCGTGGCGCTGCGGGCCACCTTCGTCGTCGACCCGCACAACGTGATCCAGCATGTCTACGTCACCAACCTCAGCGTCGGCCGCAATCCGCAGGACACGTTGCGTGTGCTGGACGCGCTGCAGACCGACGAGCTCTGCCCCTGCAACCGCGCCCTGGGCGGCGAGACCCTGAAGGCGGCGTAGAGGACCTTCCCTCCACTTCATGAGGAGGGACAGCCCGGCGCAGCCGGGCAGGGTGGGGAGGTGCGGTTATCCCGGCGTTCGGAGCTTGATCGCGACTTCCCCGCCCCTCTCGCGCTGCCCTAGAGCCACTCTCCCGATGAAGGGGAGGGAAAATCAAACATCATCGGAGAACCACCATGTCGCTCGACGCATTGCGCGAGACGCTGCCCGCCTACGCCAAGGACCTGAGCCTGAACCTCTCGAGCCTGGCCGCCGAGACCGTGCTCAGCGACCAGCAGAAATGGGGCGCCTTCGTCGCCTCCGCCCACGCGGTGGGCCAGCGGGCCGTGGTCCGCGCCGCCGAAGCCGCCGCCCAGGCCGCCGGCGTCTCGCCGGAGGCGCTGACCGCCGCCAAGGCGGCCGCTGCCATCATGGGTATGAACAACGTCTACTACCGCTCGCTGCACCTGCTCTCCAACCCGGAGTACCGCACCCTGCCGGCCCGGCTGCGGATGAACGTGATCGCCAATCCCGGGGTGGAGAAGATCGATTTCGAGCTCTGGTGCACGGCGGTCTCCGCGATCAACGGCTGCGGCATGTGCCTCGACAGCCACGAGGCGGAGCTGAGAAAGCACGGGGTCGGCGTCCAGCAGGTGCAGGCGGCGCTGCGCATCGCCGCCGTGGTCAACGCCGTCAGCCGGGTGCTGCAGGCCGAGGCCGCAGCGGAGGACTGAGACCGCTGCCGCCTCGCTTTACGCCGCTTCGAACGCCAGCGGCCGGCCCCAGAAAGTCTCCACCAGGCTGTGCTGGGCGCCGGGCTTGCCGGTCGTGAGAAAGCGCCGGGTCCCGCCGATCCCGGGGTCGAGCTCCGGATGTCGCTCGAGATAGCGGCCGAGCGCGTCGGCGGTGGCGTCCGGCTGGTGGATCAGCGGCGTGCCCGGCGGCAGGGCGGCGCGGAAGATGTCGGCGACGATCTCGTAGTGGGTGCAGCCGAGGATCGCGCGGTCCGGCGCGCGTCCGATGCGCTTGGCGAGCGCGGCCACGTGGGCTTCGACCTGGATGGCGAGGTCGACCGCGCCCGCACCGGCCTCGATCATCCGCGCCAGCTCCGGGCAGGGCTCGGAGAAGACCGCCACATCCTGCCGGCGCTTGTCGATCTCGATCTCGTAGACCCGGCTGCCCGCTGTGGCCGGCGTGCAGAAGACGCCCAGCACGTCGAGCTTCTCGACCTTGTCGCCGCGCCGCTCGGCCTCGTGCTCCCAGGGCAGGCCGGTGGCCGCCTCGATGGTCGGCACGATGATGCCCAGCACATTGACCGGACGGCCGAGCTGGCGGCGGTAGCCGGGCAGCCAGGTCTGCTGCAACCGGCGCAGCGCCACGGCCGCGGCGGTGTTGCAGGCCAGCACGATCAGGTTGCAGCCGGCCTCGAACAGCCGCTCACAGCCGGCGCGGGTGAGGTCCACGATCTCCTCCCCCGCCCGGCCTCCATAGGGCGCGTTCGCCTGGTCGGCGAGATAGACGAAGTCCGCCGTGGGGAAGCGCTCCACGAGCCTGTGATGCACGGTCAAGCCGCCCACGCCGGAGTCGAACACGCCGATGGCCATGCGCTGGTGTTACCCGGCCGGGAGGGAGTCGCCTAGGCCTTCGCCTAGAGCCCCAGCCGCCGCGCCCGTGAAGCTATGGTCAGCGCCAGGCGTTCGGCGATCAGGTGGTCGGGGGAGCCGGCGCTTTTGCACGCGCGGTCGGCGGCCAGCACCTCGGGCTGGATGCGGTCGAGCTCATCGAGGGTCCAGCTGCGCGCCTGCCTGAGGAACTCGCGTTCCTGCTTCCAGAAGACGCCGGCGGCCTTCGCCGCCTCCTGCAGGGAGGCGCCGCTCTTCTGCAGGGTGAGCGCGCGGCGCAGCCGGCCCAGGTAGAAGCCGATGGCGCGGACCGCCGCGGGGCCGGGCTCGCCCTCCTGGCGGGCGCGGCGGATGCCAGCCTGGGCCTCGGCGATTCGCCCGCCGAAGGCGTCGGCGGCGGCGTCCGCCAGCGAGGCCTCCGGCTCCACGCCCAGGAAGGCTTCGAGGTCGGCCGGCGTCGCCGTCATGCCGCTGCCTGGGCCCAGGTAGAGGGCGAGCCGCTCGATCTCCTGGCGCGCCACGCCGCGCTCCTTTGGCATGCGGGCGACGAACACGGCCAGCGCGTCGGCGTTCAGCGAGAGGCCGTCGCGGGCGAGCGTCTCGCGCACCAGACGCGCCACGTCGCCGGGCTCGTCCTCGTAGCAGGGTATGGCCGCCGCGCCCGCCGCCTTCTCCGCCGCCTTGCGAAGGCCGGAGTCGCGGCCGAGCGCGCCCGCCTCGACCAGGAAGAAGGCATCGGGGTTCAGCTCCCCCGCGGCGTGGCGGGCCAGCGCCTCGGCGGCGAGCTTGTCGGCGCTGGCCTTCTCCCCGGCGAAGCGCAGGCGGACCAGCCGGCGGCCGCCCATCAGTGACTGCGCGGCGAGCTCGCCCTCGAGCCGCGCGGGGTCCTCGGCGAGGTCGCCGTCCGTGAGCTGGGCGACGTCGAATGGATCGTCCGGCCGCGCCACCAGCTTCGCGGCCAGCTGGTTTCCGCGGTCGCGCACCACGCCCAGGTCGCGGCCGTAGATCAGGGCGGCGCGGATCTG
>CBJNAS010000042.1:0-15812 GCA_966434565.1 uncultured Phenylobacterium sp. | reverse complement strand
TATCTTAAGTTGGGCCGGTAGGCGGTCGCTGCGGCGGCCGAGGACTTTGCTCTGGGCTCGGTCGGCACCGGCTGCGGCGCGCTTGCGGGAGCGCTGAAGTGCGGGACCGGCTCGGCCTCGGCGATCACCGCGGACGGCTACACGGTGGGGGCCATCGTGGCGGTCAACGCCTGGGGCTCGGTGGTCGCCCCCGGCGGGCGGACCTTCTGGGCCGCGCCCTACGAGCTGGACGGCGAGTTCGGCGGCCTGGGCGCCGCGGGCCTCGCCGCCGGGCCGGAGGACTGGGGCCTCGCCAAGGCGCCCGGCGCGCTGCGCAACACCACCATCGCCTGCGTGGCGGTGGATGCGGCGCTGACGCCGGCCCAGGCCAGGCGCGTGGCGGTGATGGCCCAGGACGGGCTCGCCCGCGCCATCCGCCCCGTGCACGCCCCCTTTGACGGCGACGTGGTGTTCGCGCTCGCCACGGCGAAGCGTGCGCTCGCAGAGCCCCACGCCTATTCCGTGGCCCGCCTGGGCGCGCTCGCGGCCGACTGCCTGGCGCGCGCCGTCGCCCGCGGCGTCTACGAAGCCCGCCCCGGCCCGGGCGTGGACGCCCCCTGCTGGCGCGACCTTCCGGCCTGATCCGGACGGCCGCCTGCGAATGGGGTGTTGCGAATGGGGTTGAACCGAAGGCCCTACGACGCTAGATAGCCACCCCTCGCCGCAAGGCGTTGCGCGCCCGTAGCTCAGCTGGATAGAGCATCAGACTACGAATCTGAGGGTCGGACGTTCGAATCGTTCCGGGCGCGCCATTTTCTCCAAACCTTTTCAACGCTTTGCGAGGTTGCGGAGACGGTTTTCCAGCCTCGATCTGATGCTCCTGTGACCGCTTTTGTGCCAAGGATCGCAGTTCGTCGTGCAAATCGTCGGTGCGAAGGTGGCCGTATCGCGCGCTCATTTGGAGCGTCGAATGGCCTAGAACCCTGCTCAGACGGTAGAGGTCGCCGCCACTTTGGACCCACCATGACGCGAACGTGTGGCGAAGGTCATGCCAACGGAAGTCTTTGATCCCACTCGCTTTCAGGGCTGAAGTGAACGCCTTCTTTGGGTCCACATAGCGGCTCCCATCTGCCTTGCAGAACAGATAGGGCGGTCGGCTGGGAGCGTTCAGGAGGCTTTCGACTGTGTGTCCACCAAGGGCACACGGCGCGGCGCGTTGGCCTTCGTCTTGTCGAGGTGAATCTCCCGCCGTTCGAGGTCAATCAACCTGACCGTCAGACCGAGAAGTTCCTCGCGCCGCATCCCAGTTTCAACGGCCAGCACCAGCATCGGCTTGAGGAAATCAAGCGCCGCGCGCTTCAACGCGTCGAACTCCGCTCGGCTGAGGAAGCGCGTCCGAGGGCGAGCCTCCTTCAGGCTGCGCTTGCCGACCGCTGTGACCGGATTTGTGTCCACCCACTCCCAGCGCATCGCCATCGAGAACAGCGAACTCAGGAAGGCCAGATCGCGCCGAATGGTCGCGTCGGCGACCCCTGCCTGCTTCCGGGCACTGACGTGGTCGGCAATGGCGCGGCGATTGATGTCGGCGAGCCTGAGTGATCCTAGTGTCGGACGGCACGCTTTGTCGTTCGACCGGTAGCTGGCCCTCGTGCGGGGCTTGATCGAAGCCTCGATAAAGAACCGCTCGACGGCTTCGGCATAGGTGTAGCGGGGTCGCTCATCGCGGGCTTCGGCCGCGTGCTCGTCTATCAGCCGCAGCAGGAACGCCTGAGCTTCGGACTTCTTCTCCGTATGAGCAGAGCGGCGGATATGTTCTCCGCCTGCGTGGAAGCGAACCCACCAGACTCTGCCTCGACGATAAAGGGTCGCCATAGGTGCATCGTCGCCTGAGTCGCGGCCTTCCCGAAAATGCGGCTCGACGTCCCCGATACGGCCTGTTAAGCCCGTGTTTGCGAGAATTCCGCAAATTCGCGCTTGCAAGGACCCCCTCTGGTTCCTCGGGGACGCATCATGCTGCTGCGATACGGTGTATCGAACTTCCAATCGATACGAAGCTACCAAGAGCTTTCGTTGGTAGCGTCATCACTGAAGGATGAAGGCCCTGATCTTCTCCATTCAGAGGGGCGGCGGGAAGTCGTCCTCCCAGTGGTCATGATCTACGGAGCCAACGCCTCGGGAAAAACCAGCGTCCTTCGTGCTCTTCAACGTATGACCGCCTTGGTGCGGGACTCTCACTCTGGGGGCAGGCCGACCGCAAAGGTGCGTCGTAGTCCATTCGCTCTCGATCCGAAGGCTGCGGAGGAGCCGACGCAGTTCGATTGCGACTTCGTGATCGACGCCGTTCGGTATCATTACGGGTTCAAGGCCAATGACGATGAGTTCTTGGAAGAGTGGCTCTATGCATTTGTGAGTGGGTATAGGCAGACGTGGTTCTATAGGGAGAAGGGTGAGTCGATTACTTTTGGAAAAAACCTAAAAGGTCGAAACAAACTTATCGAAGATATTACAAGACGAAACAGTTTGTTTCTGTCTGTTGCTGCACAAAACGCTCACCCGCAGCTAACTTCGATCTACGAATACTTGGCTGAGAGGTTGGTGTTTCGAATGGCCGCGAACGACCGATCTGTCGTTCGCCGTATGGCAACGGCAGGGCTCGATTCTCGGGTAATTAGGTTTCTTCAGTTCGCAGACACGGGTGTTGTCAGTGCGAAAGTGGAGGTTGAGGAAAGGGAGCGCGTTCCGGTTCCGAGTGACCTATGGCGGAGGGTAATTCGCGGCGATCCCGATGCTCCGCAGGAAGAGTTTGTTCAACTCACGCTCCCGATGGACCCTCCCGTCAGGCTTACGCTTGGACACTCGTCCCCTACGGGTGAACCGGTCTATCTTGACCTCTCTCAAGAAAGTCGAGGGACCGTTCGGCTGTTAGAGTTAGTGAGCGACGCGCTTCGCGTGATTGATTCTGGCGGCGTCCTCATCGTTGATGAACTCGATGGCAGTTTGCATACGCTATTGGCGAGAGAGCTAATCTCATTGTTCGCCAAATCGGATGTCAATTCGACAGGTGGACAGCTAATAGCATCAACCCATGATACGAATATACTTTGTAGCGAATACCTACGAAGAGATCAGGTGTGGTTTACGGAAAAGAATTCTTCTGGCGAGACTCACCTGTTCCCGTTGACGGAAATTCGAACAAGAAATACCGACAATCTGGAAAAGGGGTATTTGCAAGGACGCTTCGGCGCGATCCCATATCTTGGCTCGGTCTCGGATGTTGTGAACAAGGCGAGCTAGATGGGGCGTCACAAGCCACCTAATCTGCGCCGTTCGGGCCGACCTATCAGGGACCCAAGGCTCGCGGTGACTGTATTCTGCGAGGGTGACAATACCGAACCAGAATATTTCAAGCAATTCGCGCGGGAACACGGCAATCAATTGGTCAAGATAGAGCCCATAGGTGCGGCCGGGGTGCCTATGACTATCGCACAAAAGGCCGTGGAAGAGCAAAAGCGACGAACGAGGCGGCGACGCAACAGCTTTGAAGAGCGCGATCAGGTGTGGGTCGCGTTTGATCGCGACGAGCACCCAAACGTGCCTGAAGCCATACGCTTGGCAGAGAAGAATGGCGTGTCTGTGGCCTTTTCAAATCCGTGCTTCGAACTTTGGGCGATAGTTCACTTGGTAGACCATGAATTCAATCGCCCCCTACATCGACGTGAAGCTCAGTGTCTTCTTCGGGAGTTGATGCCAAAATACGACCCGAACGGGTCTAAGATGCTGGATTATCAGCTTCTAAGTCCAAGGTTCGAGGCCGCGTGCCGCCAAGCTGAGAACATGGAGAAGTGCCGAGAGCGAGAGGGCGATGTGCTCGGTAATCCATTCACCAGCGTTTATAAGCTGACCCGTCTCATTCAAGAGGCAGGGAGGCCCGAAAGCAAAGTGGCGGCGACCTCTACCGTCTGAGCAGGGTTCTAGGCCATTCGACGCTCCAAATGAGCGCCCGGCGGGAGTCGGCTGATCACCTTGTCGGTGAGGGTGGCCTTCAGGTCGCTCACGGCGGGCGCTCCCGATTTTAAGACGGGCTTGGCACCCACCAGCGTCTCAGGGGCGGCCTACGCCATCACCCCTACGCCGCACGAAAAAGATCAATCTGGAAACCTTGAAGACGCTGCGCCGGCTCGTTCCCGGCTTATTCCTCCTCGTCGCCGGGATGGATGACCTCCACGCCAGGGACCCGCCCTGGCTGCGGCGGCGTGGCGTCGCGGTCCGGGTCTGGGGCTGGGGCCGGGGCGGCGTCCGCCGGCGGGGGGCGGTCGAGGGCGGGGGCTGACGCGGCGGCGGCGGCCGTGAGCGGCTTGCCGGCGATCGGCACGGCGACGCTGGCCGCGGCGTTCTCGGCGTAGGCGGTCGCAGCGATCGGCACGCGCACGCCATGCGCGACATTGCCGCCGGCCGCCTTGACGATGCATTGGCCGGTCTGCGCCATGGCGTGCTGGCCAGCGCAGAACACGTCTTCGTACTCGGCGCCCGAGGCCGCGAGGCATTGGTGCAGATCCAGCTTCGCGCGGCGAAGGCAGGTGCTGTTGTCCGCATCGGCGAGCAGCGGCGAGAGCGCATCGCCGCGCGCTTCGTCCGCCTGGCCGAGCATGGCCGCCGCGGCCAGCACCAGGCCCTTCAGCACGGTCCCGGTCGGCGCCGCGGCGGCGTCGTCGGCGTCGTGGTTGCGGCCGCGCGCGACCACCGTGGCCAGCAGCTGGGTGGTGTCATTGTCCGTCAGGCGGGCTGGGTGTTGGCCCGCCGCCTCGACCTGCGCCAGGCGCGCCGAAGGCTCGGCGACCGGCTCCAGGGCCCAGGGCTGGTGCTGGACGTCATAGGCCGCGTTCGCGACGGCCCGGCCGCGGGTCACCAGGCCGGCGCCGAGCTCGTGCAGGGCGGCCGAGGCCATCACGGCGGCCTTCGGCGCGCCCGGAATCTCCAGCACGAGGTCCGGCTTGGCGACCAGTCGTTCGAGGTAGGCCGCGCGCTCCGCCGGGTCGACCGAAACCTTGCCGAGCGCGTCGACGAAGGTCGGCTGCTGCAGGGCCACCAGCGCCGCGTAGGCGACGGCCCCTTCTTCCAGCTGATGCGTTTCATACGCGGCGCTGATCGTAAGGGCGCCGGAAACGGAGGCGGCTCCGTCGAATTCAGGATTCACCGCGCTCGCGGTCCGAGCATAGCGTTCGAACGCCCCCGCCGCGTCGACGATGCGCCGGGCGATCGAAACGGACGGCCCCGGCTGGCGAGCGGCCTCGAGCTGGGCGCCCAGCGTTCCGGCGGGCAAGGAGGCCGTCGGATCCGAGGCAAATGCAGCTCCGCTCAACAGGCCAGCGATTACTGCTGTCGTACAGAATTGTGCGCGCAAATTCATGGTGTTCGCATCCTCGCATGCGAATTCAGTCGCTGTTTGCAGCGGAGAATCTCTTTCGGGCGGGAGGTCGAGAGACACTCGAAGTCCGTGATAATTAAGGCACAGTCAAGAGAATAAGGAAAGATGCCGCCATCAGCTCGGAGCTGTAAACTTTCCGAGATTGGATGCTGCCGGTCTATTTGGCGACGAGGTTCCTATAGTCCCATCTTTTGTTATTTTACCCGGCACGTCGTGCAACTGCTGCGTGAAAACAGCGTCGATCTACCCAAGATGGTTCGCCGCCGCTGCAGAAAAGTCCATTTAACCGCCGGCGATCACTATGATTTTCTGGGCCGACCAGCCGAAAGCGCGCGCGGACACTGATGAGCCGAAGGCCCAGGCGCAGCGCCAGCTCGCGCAGCGAGTGACCGAGGGGCGTGAGCTCAGAGTCGACGCGCGGCGGGATCGGCCGGAAAACTGCGTCCGGGTGACGAGGCCATCGCGCTCGAGGTTGCGCAGTGCCAGCGTCAGCATGCGTTGCGAAATCCCTCTGCGGTGGAATTTGCCTGCACTGCGCGCAGTGCGCGCATCTGTTGCGCAAGATGCGTAACTGAACGCCATAAAGTCATTTCGGCGGCGGCAGTGTCCAGTTCACTACATACGCCATTGCAGGCCTGTCATATGAATCATGCCCACTACTAACGACCCGCAAGAGCGGGCATCAGGGATGGAAACGCTTTGGAACGTGCAACTTTTTATAATGAGCAGGCGCTGTATTGCGATTTTCTGCTCCGCCGCTCTGTCGACGCGCACCGTCGCGTGCTGATCGAGCGCGAGCGCCAGGACTGGCTCATGCTGGCCCGGCGAAACGGCCTCGGCTGCGCGGCCGAGCGCTCCCTCGACATCGACGACCGGCGCCGCACGTTCGCCCCCGAGCGGGGATGCGCGGTCGGCGCGTGAGGCCGTCCACGCGCGTGGCGTGGGGCGAAGTCTGATCACACGCCCTGCGGGGCGGCGGCGTCGCCGCTTGCCCCGCCGTCTCGCCGCCGGCGGCGACCGGCGTTATGATCCGCGGCATGGCCCCTGGCCAGGATCGGCGTTGGAACGGCGCCGGCAAGCAAGTCTTCGCTTCGACCTCGAAGGGAGCGCGCGATGACGATCTCACGGAAGCTCAGAGACTATATGGACCAGTGCGGCGTCGACTTCGACGAGGCGCCGCACGCCTTCGCCTTCCAGCCCTCGAAGGCGGCGGAGGCTTCCCACATTCCCGGCGCACGGGTGGCGAAAGGCGTCCTGGTGCGGGCGGGCGACCAGTACATGATGGCGGTGGTCCCCTCGTCCAGGCAGATCAAGTTCGCCGACCTCGGCCGTTGGCTCGGCCGCGAGGTGGCGCTGGCCGAGGAGCAGGACTCGGTCCCCCTGTTCGACGACTGCGAGCTGGGCGCCCTGCCGCCGATCGGCGAGGCCTACGGGCTCAGGACCGTGGTCGACGACGCGCTGCTCGATGCGGACGACGTCTATTTCGAAGGGGGCGACCACCGCACGCTGGTGCACGTGCATGGCGGGGAGTGGCGACGCCTGCTGCGGGACGCCGGCCACTGCGCCTTCAGCGCCTGAGGCGGCGGCTTACGGCTGAGCGCGTGGGTAGACGATGATCGAGAGGTAGACCGTCTCGCCTTCGCCCAGCCGCTCCGGCCCGTGCAGGGCGCTGGAGTCGAACAGCAGCGCGTCGCCTTCCTCCAGGTGATAGCTCTGCGCCCCGTGGCGGTAGGTCACCTCGCCCTTCAGCATGTAGATGAACTCCACCCTGCTGTGCACGAAGCTGGTGTGCGGGGCGGCCTTGTCGCGCAGGGTGATCAGATAGGGCTCGACGGCCACATCGCCGCGCAGCACGTGGCCGAGCAGCTGGTAGACGTGTCCAACCTTTGGCGCCGCGCCGCTCGATGGTGACGCCCTGGCCCGCCGGCACGTAGGAGCAGTCCGGATCAGCCCCAGAACGCCATCAGAGCTTCGCTGGGCGCAGGCGCAGCGACCTCCCGGCGATGAGTCCTCCTGCAAGAGAGAGCCCCGCCGCCTCGGGCAAGGCGGCGGGGCGGGACCACGGCGCAGAGTTGGGGGGAGGATGCGCCGCTTCGTTCGGCCGGGCTCGGGTTGAAGGCTCTCGATCCCCGGCGGACACTCATCACACGCGCCGGCAGATTGATTCCGGCGCGAGGATCAGAGCGCGCTCGGCGCGCCGGCCGCCTTAAGGAAGGTCCTTCTTCGGGATCGCGGCGATCTCGGTGGGGGTGAGCTTGCGCAGCGAGGTGGCGATCAGCGGCTGCCGATAATAGCCGCCGCCGGTCTCCGAGATCGCCAGGTCGAGATCGAGATGCGAACAGATCCAGTTCGATCCCCGCATCTTGTTGATCAGGAAGCTCCCTGCATACTTGTAGGCGTGCGACCCCGGCGTCAGGTCCACCCGATAGATGTCGTGCAGGCCTACCCGCAGCAGCAGCAGGTCGCCATGGCCGGCGGCCGGCGCGCTCCATCCCTGCCATTGGTTGCTGGCGAAGCAGCTCGAGCGAGGCTCGGGGCTGGTCGTGGCCGCCTGAGCCACGAAGGTCGGGGCCGCCGACGCCCCCAGCGCCAGGGCCGCCGCTGCGGCCAGGGTGCGGACATGTCGTTTCATCGCAATCCTCCTGAGCGCGGATCGGCTGGCCGCCCGCGCCGCCATACTCTGTTTAAGTAATAACGGCCTGTCGTTTTCCAATCCGGCGGAAACGCCGCCCAAGGCTTTGTGCCCCCGGGAAGCCTCTGTCACAAAGGCGCCTTATTCGCTCGTCTTCGCGGCCGCCGCCGGAACAGCGGGCATGGCGCGTTCTTATTAGCTCGAAGACCCGGGCCGGGTTTGATGGAGGATGCGGGCGCAATGGACGATCGGGCCGCCAAACGGCGCGTCAAAGGCTACCCGCAGGTCTCAAAGACGCGGCCCTGGACGATCGTGCTGGTGCTGGTGCTGCTGGCGCTCGCGGTGTGGGGCGCGTGGGCCCTGGTGCACGGTGCAAAGAGCGGCGGAGCCGGCCCGGGGGGCGCCGGCGCGGGGACCGGGCGCGGCGGCTTCGGGCGCGCGGGCGGGCGGCCCCCGACCACGGTGGGCGTGGCCGCAGCCAGCCTCGCCGACGTGCCCGTGACCCTCGATGCGCTGGGCACGGTGACGCCGGTCGCCACGGTGACCGTTCGGCCGCAGGTCTCCGGGACCATCACCCAGATCCTGTTCCGCGAAGGCCAGATGGTGACGCGCGGCCAGACCCTGGCGGTCATCGACCCCAGACCCTACCAGATGTCCCTGATGCAGGCGCAGGGAACGCTCACACGCGACCAGGCCCAATTGGCCAACGCCAAGCTCACCCTGCAGCGCTACCGCACCCTGCTGGCCCAGGACTCCATCGCCCGCCAGGACGTCGACACCCAGGCCGCGACCGTGAAGCAGCTGGAAGGCGCGGTCCTGAGCGACCGCGCGGCCGTCGGCAGCGCCAGGCTCAACCTCGGCTACGCCCGCGTGACCGCCCCGGTCAGCGGCCGCGCCGGGCTGCGCGCGGTCGATGTCGGCAACGTCATCAGCGCCGGCGACGCCAACGGTTTCGTGGTGCTCACCCAGGTCGCCCCGATCGACGTCGAGTTCACCGTGCCGCAGGGTCAGGCGCCGCAGATCCTGGCGCGCGCGGCGCATGCCGACCTGCCCGCGATCGTCATGGACCAGTCGCGCACGACCACCCTGGCCAGCGGGACCTTTTCCACGCTCGACAACCAGGTGGATCCCACCACCGGCACGGTGCGCGCCAAGGCGCGCTTCGCCAACGCGGACGGGGCGCTGTTCCCGAACCAGTTCGTCAACGTGCGCCTGACGCTCGACACCCTGCACAACGCCGTCGTCGTGCCGCTGCCGGCGGTGCGCACGGGACCCAATGGCGACTTCGTCTGGATCGTGCGTCCCGACCAGACCGTGACCATGCGCCCGGTCAAGCGCGGCCAGACCACCCCCACCCAGGCGGTGATCCTCTCCGGCCTCTCGTCGGGCGAGCGGGTGGTGACCGAAGGCGGCGACCGGCTGACCGAGGGCGGCCGCATCCTGCTGCCCGGCCAGGTCCGCGGCCAGGGCGGCCGCGGCGGCGGTCATCGCTGGGGCGGCGGGCAAGGCGGCGGCGGATCGGCCCCGGCGTCGGCCCCGCCTGTGCAGGCGAGTGGCGGCCAGGCGAGCGTCGGCCCATCCCAGGGCGGCGGCTGGCAGGGTGGCCAAGGCGGCGGTTTCACCCCTTAGCCCGAGATGCAGGACGCGCGCGCGGCCCTGCGCCAGGCCTGCGCCGGCGACTTCCAGCGGCTCTGCCCGGGGAGCGAGGGCCGCGAGGCCTTCATGTGCCTGCGCCAGAATGCCGACCAGGCCAGCGCCGGCTGCAAGGCGGCGCTGGCGAAGATGCCACGTCGCGGCCAGGGTGGTCCGCCGCCCGGCGGAGGCGACGGCCAAGGTCCGGGCTGATGTCCGACACGCCTGATCCGTTGAATGGGGGAGGCCCGTCCCGACCATTCATCATGCGGCCGATCGCGACCTCGCTGCTGATGGTGGCGATCGTGCTGGCGGGGCTGCTCGGCCTGAAGCTGATGCCGCTCTCGGCCCTGCCGCAGGTCGATTATCCGACGATCCAGGTGCAGACCCTCTATCCGGGGGCCAGCCCCGACGTCATGGCCCAGACCGTCACCGCGCCGCTGGAACGGCAGTTCGGCCAGATGTCGGGCCTGTCGCGGATGAGCGCGGTGAGCTCCGCCGGCGCCTCGGTCGTCACCCTGCAGTTCGATCTGACGGTGAACCTCGACGTCGCTGAACAGGAGGTGCAGGCGGCGATCAATGCGGCGGGCGCCCTGCTGCCCGCCGACCTCCCGGCGCCGCCGGTCTACGCCAAGGTCAATCCGGCCGACGCCCCGATCCTCAGCCTGGCGGTGACCTCCGACGCCATGCCGCTGACCGAGGTGCAGAACCTGGTCAACACCCAGCTCGCCCAGAAGATCAGCCAGGCGCCCGGCGTCGGCCTGGTCACCCTGAGCGGCGGGCAGCGTCCGGCGGTGCGGGTGCAGGTCGACACCCAGGCCCTGGCGGCTAAGGGGCTGGGCATGAGCGCGGTGCAGACCGCGATCACCAACGCCAACGCCAACGCCGCCAAGGGAAGCATCGACGGCCCGCTGCGCGCCTATTCGATCAACGCCAACGACCAGCTGCTGACCGCCGCCGACTACCAGAGCCTGCTGATCGGCTACAGGAACGGCGCGCCGATCCGGCTGGGCGACGTGAGCCAGGTGGTCGACAGCGCCGAGAACGTCCGGCTCGCCGCCTGGGCGAACATGACGCCCGCGATCATCCTCAACATCCAGCGCCAGCCGGGCGCCAACGTCATCCAGACCGTCAACGCCATCAAGCGCCAGCTGCCGACGCTGACCTCCGGCCTGCCGCCTTCGGTCAAGGTGACGCTGCTGGCCGACCGCACCAACGGCATCCGCGCCAGCGTCGAGCACGTGGAGCTCGAGCTGTTCCTGGCCGTCGCCCTGGTCGTGGCGGTGATCTTCCTGTTCCTGCACAGCCTCAGGGCCACGGCGATCGCCAGCCTGGCGGTGCCGGTCTCGCTGATCGGCACGCTGGGCGTGACCTACCTGCTGGGCTACAGCCTCAACAATCTCAGCCTGATGGCGCTGACCATCGCCACCGGCTTCGTGGTCGACGACGCCATCGTCATGCTGGAGAACATCGCCCGCCACGTGGAGGCAGGCGAGCATCCGTTCCAGGCGGCGCTGAAGGGCGCCAAGCAGATCGGCTTCACCATCATTTCGCTGACGGTCTCGCTGATCGCGGTGCTGATCCCGCTGCTCTTCATGCAGGAGGTGGTGGGTCGCCTGTTCCGCGAGTTCGCGGTGACGCTGGCCATCACCATCCTGATCTCGGCGGTGGTGTCGCTGACGCTGACACCGATGCTGGCGGCGCGCTGGCTGAAGCCGGGCTCGCAGCTGGAGGGCTCCGGCCGCTTCGGGCGCGGCGCCCAGGCGACCTTCGAGCGGGTGCTCGCCCGCTATGACCAGGCGCTGACCTGGGTGCTGGACCGCCAGCGCGCCACCCTGATCGTGGCGGTCGTCACCTTCGCCCTGACCGCGCTGCTCTATGTGGTGATCCCCAAGGGCCTGTTCCCGACCCAGGACACCGGCCAGCTGCAGGCGCGCACCCAGGCGCCGCGCGACGTCTCCTTCGCCCGCATGAGCCAGCTGCAGCAGCAGGTCGCCGGCCGCCTCCTCGACGAGCCGGGGGTGCAGAATCTGAGCTCGGTGGTGGGCGTCGACGTCACCGCCAACAGCATGCTCTCGACCGGCCAGATGCTGATCAACCTGAAAGCCGGCCACGGCTCCCAGCAGAAGCTGATGGAGCGGCTGCAGCGGGCCGCCGCCCAGGTCCCGGGCATGACCCTCTTCCTGCAACCTACCCAGGACCTGACCATCGACGCCGAGACCGGGCCCACCCAGTACCGGCTCTCGCTGGAGGGCTCCAACACCCAGACGGTGCAGGACTGGGCCGGCCGGCTGAGCGCTAAGCTCGCCACCCTGCATGAGCTGCGCAACGTCTCCACCGACGCCCAGGCCACGGCCCCGGCGATCTTCGTCGACGTCGACCGTGACAGCGCCGCCAGGCTGGGCGTCTCTACCGCGGCGATCGATGACGCCCTCTACTCCGCCTATGGCCAGCGCATCGTCTCGACCATCTTTACCGAGACCAATCAGTACCGCGTGATCCTGGAGGCGCGGCCGGGCTCCTCCTCGACGCAGGACGGGTTGGGCCTGATCCGCATCGCCACCAGCGGCGGCGGCACGACGCCGCTCGCGGCCGTCGCCACCATCCAGGAGCGCCAGGCCCCGCTGCAGGTCACCCACGTCGCCCAATTCCCGGCGGCGACGGTCAACTTCGACACCGCCCCCGGCGTGTCGCTCGGCACGGCGGTGGGCGCGATCCGCAGGGCGGCCAAGGCGATCGAGCTGCCAAGCTCCGTCAGCATGACCATGCTGGGGGCCGCGGGCGCCTACGAGAGCTCGCTCTCCAACGAGCTGTGGCTGATCCTGGCGGCGGTGGTCTGCGTCTACATCGTGCTGGGCGTGCTCTACGAGAGCTACATCCACCCGCTGACCATCCTCTCCACCCTGCCGTCCGCAGGCGTGGGCGCGCTGCTGGCGCTGATGCTCACCGGCCATGACCTCGGGGTGATCGCCATCATCGGCATCATCCTGCTGATCGGCATCGTGAAGAAGAACGCGATCATGATGATCGACTTCGCCATCGACGCCGAGCGCGAGCAGGGCAAGAGCCCGCGCGAGGCCATCCACCAGGCCGCCCTGCTGCGCTTCCGGCCGATCCTGATGACCACCATGGCCGCCCTGTTCGCGGCGGTGCCGCTGATGATCGGCTTCGGCGAGGGAGCGGAGCTGCGCCGGCCGCTGGGCGTCGCCATCTTCGGCGGCCTGATCCTCAGCCAGCTGCTGACCATCTTCACCACCCCGGTGATCTACCTGGCCTTCGACCGGCTGGCCCCGCGCAAGCGGCCGACCGGCGCGGCCGCAGGGGAGCCGGGCGGGGAGCCCGGGGCGGAGCCGGCGACGTGAACCTCTCCGCGCCCTTCATCCGCCGTCCGATCGCCACCGTGCTGCTGACGATCGGCCTGGCGCTGGCCGGCGTCGCGGCCTTCTTCGTCCTGCCGGTCGCGCCCCTGCCCAACGTCGAGTTCCCCGGCGTCATGGTGCAGGCGAGCCTCGCCGGCGCGAGCCCGGCCAACATGGCGACCAGCGTGGCGACCCCGCTCGAACGGCGCCTGGCGGTGATCTCGGGCCTCAACGAGGTCACCTCCCAGAGCAGCACCGGCCAGACCCGGATCAACCTGCAGTTCGACCTCTCCAAGGACGTCGACGAAGCGGCGCGCGAGGTGCAGGCGGCGATCAACGCCAGCCGCGTGGATCTGCCGTCCAGCCTTCGCCAGAACCCGACCTATCGGAAGCTCAACGCTGGGGCCATGCCGGTGATCATCCTGGCGCTGACCTCCGACACCCGGACACCGGGCCAGATCTACGACGCCGCCAGCAACATCCTGCAGCAGCGCCTCAGCCAGCTCGACGGCGTCGGCGACGTGACCCTGGGCGGCTCGTCGCTGCCGGCGGTGCGGGTGGAGCTCAACCCCTACGTTCTGAACAGCTATGGCCTCTCCGGCGAGGACGTGCGCGCCGCCGTTCAGGCGGCGAGCGCCAACCGCCCGAAGGGCGCGGTGGACGTCGGCGACCGGCGGCTGCAGGTCTACACCGTCCTGCCCGGCCACACCGCCGCGGACTTCCGCGACCTGGTGATCGCCTGGCGCAATGGCGCGCCGGTGCGGTTGAAGGACGTCGCCCAGGTGGTCGACAGCGTGCAGGACCTGCGCACGCGGGGCCTGTTCAACGGCCGCCCGGCGGTGGTGGTCACCGTTACCCAGCAGGCCGGCGCCAACGTCATCCGCACGGTCAACGAGGTGCGGGCTGAGCTGCCGCAACTGCAGGCCGAGCTGCCGGGCGATATCAAGATCGAGGTCGCCTCCGACGCCACCACCTCGCTCCGCGCCTCGCTGCGCGAGATCGAGCTCACCCTGCTGATCTCCATCGTCCTGGTGGTGCTGGTGGTGAGCGCCTTCCTGCGCAGCGCGCGAGCGACCGTCATCCCGGCCGTGGCGACCATCGTCTCGCTGCTGGGGACCTTCGGGGCGATGTACCTGTTCGGCTTCTCGCTGAACAATTTCTCCCTGATGGCGCTGACCGTGGCGACCGGCTTCGTGGTCGACGACGCCATCGTGGTGCTGGAGAATACCAGCCGCCACCTGGAAGCCGGCATGGGCCGCTTCGAGGCCGCCCTGCTGGGCGCGCGCGAGGTCGGCTTCACCGTGCTGTCGATCAGCCTGAGCCTGGTGGCGGTGTTCATCCCGCTGCTGTTCATGGGTGGGATCGCGGGACGGCTGTTTCGGGAGTTCGCCGTCACCCTTTCTGCGGCGGTGCTGATCTCGCTGGTGATCTCGCTGACCACCACGCCGATGATGTGCGCCTGGCTGTTGCGCCGCGAGGGCCAGGCCCGGCCGCGCCACCGCTTCGCCCGCTGGCTGGAGGCGGGCTGGGACCGGGCGCTGAAGGCCTACGAGGCCAGCCTCGACTGGGCGCTCGGCCACAAGCTCACCATCATGCTCATCCTGGCGGTGGTGGTGGGCCTCAACGTCTACCTCTACGCCGCCGCGCCTAAGGGCTTCTTCCCGCAGCAGGACAGCCGGCGGCTGAACGGCGGCATGCGCGCCGACCAGAGCATCTCGGCCCAGGCCATGGGCCAGAAGCTGATGCAGATGCAGCGCATCATCGGCCGCGACCCGGCGGTGCAGAGCGTGGTCGGCTTCACCGGCGGCGGCCAGGCGGGCGGCGGCTTCCTGGCGGTGCAGCTGAAGCCGCCGTCCGAGCGCCCCGGCGTCAAGGGCGTCGACGTGGCGCAGCGGCTGCGCCGGCCACTCTCGCGAGTCACCGGGGTCTCGCTGTTCCTCAACCCGCAACAGGACGTGCGCATGGGCGCCCGGCAAGGCAACGCCCTCTACCAGTACACGCTGAAGGCCGACAACGCCGCCGACCTCAAGGCCTGGACGATCAAGCTCTCGGAGGCGCTGAAGTCGGAACCGGCGCTGACCGACATCGACAACGACGTGCAGGACAACGGGATCGAGACCTACTTGCAGATCGACCGCGACGCCGCCGGTCGCATGGGGATCACGCCCCGGGCCATCGACAACGCCCTTTACGACAGCTTCGGCCAGCGGCAGATCGCGACCATCTACCAGGACGTCAACCAGTATGCGGTGGTGCAGGAGAACGCCGCCTTCGCCAACCAGGGCCCCGGAGACGTGGCCTTCGTCCGGGCGCCGACCCAGTCCGCCACGACCGCGAGCGCCACGCCCGCAGGGGTGAAGCCGCCGCCGCAGTCGATCTTCGGCGCCATTAAGGGTGGGACCGCGGCCGCGATCGCCCGAATCCCCATCGCCAGCGCCTACCCCCCGCTGAGCGGACCGGGGTCGAGCGCCGGCTATGTCGCGCCGCAGGGCGCCACGATCGGCGGTGGCGGTGGTTCCATCTCCGCCGCCGCGGCCCGCACGCCCTACGAGCCGCCCGCGAGCGGCCTTGGCGCGATCGCGGCGGGCGCCGGGAACGGCGCCGCCGCGGCGGCGACGTCCCAGGCGGGGCTCAGCGGTTCCTCGTCGCGCACGACGACCGTCTCGGCCTCGGCGTCGAGCTCCGCTCCCGCCTCCACCGCAGTGGCCAACCCCGGGCTGCGCGACAGCGCCGCGGGGCAGGGGGTGAGCACCAGCTTTGCGCAGCTGGCGCCCTTGCCGGCCAT